>JAGOEY010000123.1 GCA_017997515.1 Burkholderiaceae bacterium
AAAGCGGTGGAGATTGCCAAGGGTATTGGTTACCCCGTGATGATCAAGGCGAGTGCGGGCGGCGGCGGCAAGGGGCTGCGGGTGGCCTTTAACGACAAGGAAGCGTTTGAAGGTTTCACCTCGTGCCGCAACGAGGCGCGCAATTCGTTTGGTGACGACCGCGTCTTCATCGAAAAATTCGTCGAAGAGCCACGCCACATCGAGATCCAGCTGCTGGGCGACGCCCATGGCAATGTGATCTACCTGAACGAGCGTGAATGCTCCATCCAGCGCCGCCACCAGAAGGTGATTGAAGAGGCTCCGTCGCCCTTCATCAGCGACGCGACGCGTAAGGCCATGGGTGAACAGGCCGTGGCGCTGGCCAAGGCGGTGAAGTACCAGTCGGCGGGCACGGTCGAGTTTGTGGTCGGCAAAGACCAGAGCTTCTACTTCCTGGAGATGAACACCCGCCTGCAGGTGGAGCACCCGGTGACGGAGTGCATCACCGGGCTGGACTTGGTCGAGCTGATGATCCGTGTGGCCGCAGGCGAGAAATTGCCGCTGACCCAGGCCGATGTGAAGCGTGAAGGCTGGGCGATTGAGTGCCGCATCAATGCCGAAGACCCGTTCCGCAACTTCCTGCCCAGCACCGGGCGTCTGGTGCGATTCCAGCCACCGGAAGAAACCATGTTCTCGGCCGACACGTCGCAGTGGTACGGCGTGCGGGTGGACACCGGGGTGCAGGACGGCGGCGAGATTCCGATGTTTTACGACTCGATGATTGCCAAACTCATCGTGCACGGCAAAGACCGCGCCCACGCGATTGCCAAGATGCGCGAGGCACTCAACGGTTTTGTGATCCGTGGCGTCAGCAGCAACATCCCGTTCCAGGCGGCATTACTCGCACACCCGAAGTTTGTGGCGGGTGACTTCAACACCGGGTTTATCGCCGAGAACTACGGCAAAGGTTTCCACGCGTCGGATGTGGTGGCGCAGGACCCGAACCTGCTGGTGGCCCTGGCCGCTTTCATGAACCGCCGTTACCGCGCCCGTGCATCGGGCATCAGCGGCCAGCTCGAAGGGCACGGCGTGAAGGTGGGTGAGGAGTTTGTCGTGGTGGCGCTGGACCCTGCAGGCCAACACAGCTACACCCCAGTTTCTGTGACCGATTTTGAAGGAAAAACAGGCTCCAGCGCAGTGCAGGTGGGCGCAGATAGCTACAAGATTGATAGTGACGTGGCGCTGGGCAGCATCCGTGTGCAGGGCAACGTGAATGACCGGCCTTTCACCGCCCAGGTGGAGCGCGGCGCGGGCAAGAACCCGCTGGCGCTGCGGGTGTCGTACAACGGCGCGCAGATCGAAGCGCTGGTGCTGTCACCGCTGGGTGCACGGCTGCACCAGCTGATGCCGTACAAGGCACCGCCGGACCTGAGCAAGTTCCTGCTGTCGCCCATGCCGGGCCTGCTGGTGGACATTGCCGTGCAAGCGGGGCAGACGGTGCAGGCGGGCGAAAAACTCGCCGTGATCGAAGCCATGAAGATGGAGAACATCCTGTTCGCCACACAAGACGGTGTGGTCGGCAAGATCACCGCCGCCAAAGGTGAATCACTGGCGGTGGATCAGACCATTCTGGAGTTTGTGTGATGGGCGCGAATGATCTTGGGGGCGGCCAGCCGCTGGTGCTGCATCGGCCTGTCAAGCAGGAAGAAGAGGCTGCGGTTCTTTGGTCGGTCGACGCCGTGCAGGCGCTGCTGGACCAACCGTTCAACGACCTGCTGTTCCAGGCGCAGACCGTACACCGGGAGTATTGGCCCGAGGGCGATATTGAGCTGGCCACGCTGCTGTCGGTCAAGACTGGTGGCTGCCCGGAGAACTGCGGTTATTGCCCGCAGGCGGCGGAGTTCGACACGGGTGTCAAGGCGCAGAAACTGATGGAAGTGGACGAAGTGGTCCGTGCCGCGCAGGCGGCCAAGGACGCAGGTGCTACGCGGTTCTGTATGGGTGCCGCCTGGCGTGCACCGAAGGACCGCGACGTGGAAAAGGTGGCCGTGCTGGTTGAGGCCGTGAAAGGCTTGGGTCTGCAGACCTGCGCCACACTGGGCATGTTGGAGCCGCACCATGCCACGCAGCTCAAGGCGGCAGGCCTGGACTACTACAACCACAACCTCGACACCGCACCCGAGTACTACACCGACGTGGTCAGCACGCGGGCCTACCAGGACCGGCTCGATACGCTGCAGCATGTGCGCGCAGCGGGTATCAGCGTGTGCTGCGGCGGGATTGTGGGGATGGGGGAAGCCCCGGTGCACCGCGCCGGGTTGATTGCGCAACTTGCAAACCTGAGCCCGTACCCCGAGTCGGTACCCATCAACAGCCTGGTGCGTGTGCCCGGCACACCGCTGGCAGATTCGGAGCCGATCGACCCGCTCGACTTCGTGCGCATGATTGCGGTGGCGCGTATCACCATGCCGACTGCACGCGTGCGTCTGTCGGCTGGCCGCCAGCAACTGGGCGACGCTGTGCAGGCCCTGTGTTTTCTGGCGGGTGCCAATTCCATCTTTTACGGCGACAAGCTGCTGGTAACGGGCAACCCGGATGTGGATGCCGACGTGCAGCTTTTACGCAAACTCGGGCTGCAAACCCGGCAAACCACAGAACAAGGAGCGTGCGCATGACCAGCACCACAAAGCCGCGCCCTTTCAAGGTGCTGGGCATCCAGCAGATCGCCATTGGTGGCCCCGACAAAACCCGCCTGCAAAAACTGTGGGTGGATATGCTGGGTCTCGAAGTGACGGGGACTTTCGTCAGTGAACGCGAGAACGTGGACGAGGACATCTGCAGCATGGGCAGCGGCCCGTACAAGGTCGAGGTGGACCTGATGCAGCCGCTCGACCCGAACAAAAAACCGGCCGTCCACACCACACCGCTGAACCATGTTGGCCTGTGGATCGACGACCTGGCGCTGGCTGTGGAATGGCTCACCGCGCAGGGTGTGCGTTTTGCACCGGGGGGCATTCGCAAGGGCGCCGCGGGGTATGACATCTGCTTTTTGCATCCCAAGTCGAACGACGAATTCCCGATTGCCGGGGAGGGTGTACTGATCGAACTGGTGCAGGCACCACCGGACGTGGTGGCCGCACTGGGAGCTTAAGTCTTATTGCCCCCGCAACGCGCGGGCGCGGGCCATGGCGGCGGCGATGGCGGCGCGTTTGGGGTCTTCGGCGGGTGCTGGTGTTGGCACGGGCACTGTCTCCACTGCTGTGGCATCTGCTGGCGCGGAAGTGTCCAGTCCCACCCGCTTTTGACGGTCTGTGTAGCGGCCCAATGCGGCCAGTGCTTGCACCGGTGACCAGGCATTCCAGCCGGTGGCGTCACCACTAGCGTTTTCAAGGGTGATGCAGTCCACCGGGCACACCGGAATACACAACTCGCAGCCTGTGCAATGGGGCTCGATGACCGTGTGCATCCGTTTGTTGCTGCCCAGGATGGCGTCGGTGGGGCAGGCCTTGATACACAAAGTGCAGCCGATACACCAGGCTTCGTCGATGAAGGCCACGGCACGTGGGCCTTCTGTGCCGTGTACGGGGTTCAGTGGCAGCGGTGGCTGCCCGGTCAACTGCGCCAGGCGGCTGACACCTTCTGCACCCCCGGGTGGACATTGGTTGATGGCCGCTTCGCCCTCTGCAATGGCCTGGGCGTAAGCCGCGCAGTCGGGGTAACCACACCGGGTGCACTGCGTCTGCGGCAGGGCAGCGTTGATACGGGCCGCCAGGCCGGCCTGGTCAGCCACGGTCATGCTGGCTGCTTTACGCTGTCTTGCGCGCTACGCTTTTGGTGGCGGCTTTGGGCGCAGGTGCTGCTTTCTTCGCAGCGGGCGTGGTCTTCTTGGCAGGCGTTGCTGGTGCCGCCGCCACGGGTTTGGCCGGTGCGGCTGCAACAGGTGCAGGTGCCACTGCTGCAGGTTTTTTGGCGGGGGCCGCCTTCACCGGCTTGGGTACTGCAACAGCGGCCACAGCTGTTTTGGCTGCAGTCTTGACGGGGGCTTTTTCGGGGGCCTTGGCAGCCGTAGCCACAGCGGCAACGGCTGTGGGTGCAGGTGCAACAACCGCCTTGGCCACAGGTGCCGGGGCGGGTGCTGAAACCACAGCGGGTTCTGCTGCAAATTCCATAGCTACTTGCGCAGGTGCAGCGGGCGCTGCAGCCTGTTTTGACTCAGAAGCTTGGCTGTTGTGGGCCAGGATAAAACTCTTGACCGTGGGGTACACCACATCGCGCCAGCGGCGGCCGCTGAAGATGCCGTAGTGGCCTGCGCCTTTGGCTTCCAGGTGTTTCTGCTGGCTGGCAGGAATGCCGCTGCACAGGCCGTGTGCGGCAGCGGTCTGGCCGGAGCCGGAGATGTCGTCCAGCTCACCTTCGACCGTCAGCAGCGCGGTGGTGGTGATGTCCTGGGGCTTCACACGTTCGGCCACACCGGCGGGGGTTTTGACATCCCAAGTGCCGTTGACCAGCTTGAAGTCCTGGAACACCGTGGCGATGGTTTCGAGGTAGTAGTCCGCGTCCATGTCCAGCACGGCGTTGTATTCGTCGTAGAACTTGCGGTGGGCTTCGGCGCTGGCGTCGTCACCCTTGATCAGGTCTTTGAAGTAGTCGTAATGGCTGGTGGCGTGGCGGTCGGGGTTCATGGCCACAAAACCGGTGTGCTGCAGGAAGCCGGGGTACACGCGGCGGCCCTTGCCAGGGAAGTTGGCGGGCACGCGGTAGATCACGTTGTTCTCGAACCACTCAAAGCTTTTGTTGGTGGCCAGGTTGTTCACCGACGTGGGCGACTTGCGTGCGTCGATGGGGCCGCCCATCATGGTCATGGACAGCGGGGTGGTTTCACCACGCGAGGCCATCAGCGACACTGCGGCCAGCACCGGCACGGTGGGCTGGCAGACGCTGATGACGTGGCAGTTGCCATAGATGCCCTGGATGTGGCGGATGAAGTCCTCCACATAGTTCACATAGTCGTCGAGGTGGAACTCGCCGTCTTCCATGGGCACCAGACGGGCATTTTTCCAGTCGGTGACATAGACCTTGTGGTCCTTCAGCATGGTCTTGACCGTGTCGCGCAACAGCGTGGCGTAGTGGCCCGACAGCGGGGCGACGACCAGCACCACGGGTTGGCCCTTGAGCTTTTCCAGCGTGGCGACGTCGTCCGAGAAACGTTTGAAGCGGCGCAGCTCGCAGAAAGGTTTGTTCACCTCGATGCGTTCGCTGATGGCCACGTCCACACCATCCACATTCACCGTGTGGATGCCAAACACGGGCTTTTCGTAGTCCTTGCCCAGACGGTAGATCAGGTCGTAGCTGGCCGACAGACGCTGTGTGAACTGGTTTTGCCCCAGTGGCGACAGCGGGTTACCGTACATCTTCGCTGCGGCCTGGGCGAAGTCAGCAAAGGGTTCCATCAAGGAACGTTGGGTTTCGTAGATCTGGTAGAGCATGGTGTGGGGAGTGGCCGTTAAAATGGTGCAGTGCAGCAATATAGCAGTTGTCACTGACAGAAACAGGAGTGAAAACACCAATACGCGGGCCTGGATGGGGTGTTGCGTGGCATTTTCCACGGTTGTGAATGGAACTTGCAGGTGCCAAACCCGTCTTTCATGTCACCTATGTTCCACCAACCCATGTCACGCCGCGGCGTATTAAGCCGCGCGGGCACCGTGTTCACCACGGTTGCCGCCACCACAGGACTGTCCATGTCTCCCCTGAATCCCACCGCAGAGGCCGCAACAGCGGATGTGTTCAAGTCGCTGAAAAAGTCGCCCCGGATGCCGGTGCTGTTCCTGGGCCATGGCAGCCCCATGAATGCGATTGAAGACAACGAGTACCGCCGCAGCTGGCAGGCGCTGGGTGCCGAGTT
>JAGOEY010000012.1:0-7589 GCA_017997515.1 Burkholderiaceae bacterium
AGCCGAAAAAGCCTTAAATTTCATTATTTAACCTCTGCAGCGGATGGGTTTGAAGCTACCACTGCCGCCTTGGGGTTCACGCCCAGTGCGGTGAGTTTGACTTCGACCAGTTGGCGGTAGTTGCCCTGGTCGCCAAATTTCTCGTAGGCGGTGGTGTAGGCGGCAATGGCCTCGGCCTTTTTGCCTTGCAATTGCAGAATGTCGCCCTTGCGGTCGGCCACCAGTGCTTCGAACTCTTTTGGAATCTTGCCATCAAGCTGCTTGAGCGCTTCGTCATAGGCTTTGTCGTCCACCAGCAAACCTGCCAGCCGCAGGCGGGCAATCACCTGGTAACCGGTGTCAGAGGATTTTTCGGCGACCCAGGTTAAGGCGCTCTTGGCTGCCGCCTTGCCTTCAGGGGTGCCCTTGTCGTTTTCCACCTTGGCAGCCAACAAGCCAGCCTGGTGGGCAAAGGCCGTCGCGGGGTATTTTTCGCGGATGTCGGCAAAAGAACGTTCAACACGCGCCACATCACCAGCCGCAGCGGCGCGGTCCACCTGGTCATAGAGCGCGCCCGCCTGCATGCCCTGGCTGCGTTGCCAGTACTGGTAGCCGTTCCAGGCGGCAAAAGCACCCAGCACCACCACCAACACGCTGGTGATCAAGGTGCCGTAGCGGCTCCAGAAATGCTTGAGCGCGTCAAGCTGCTCTTGTTCTTCGAGGTCGAGATGTTTTGCCATGAGGTACAGGAATAAGAAGCTCAGGATTGTAGGGTGGTGGCCCATGCCGCCACATCGCCCAGGGGTCGCAGGGTTTGAACACCCTGCCCGTCACGCAGCGACTTGACGGTCAGCTCGCCGCGGGCCAGCTCGTCTGCGCCAAACACCAGCGCGTGGCGGGCGCCACTGGCGTCGGCTTTCTTGAATTGTGATTTGAAGCTGCCCAGGCCATCGGCCGTGCCGGCATGCATCTGCACCCGCACACCCGCGTCGCGCAGCTGTTGCAGGGTGCGCAGCACCAGAGGCATGGCTGCAGCGTCAGGCACCACGGCATACGCGTCAGGCACGGGCAGCGGCACTTCCGTGCCCTGCTCCTTCACAAGCTCCAGCACCCGTTCCACACCCAGCGCCCAGCCCACTGCAGGTGCCGCCTTGCCGCCAATTTGGACGATGAGGTCGTCGTAGCGCCCGCCCGCACAGACGGTGCCCTGCGAACCAAGGCGGTCGGTCACAAACTCGAACACGGTCAGGTTGTAGTAGTCGAGGCCACGCACCAGACGGGGGTTGATGCTGTAGCTGATGCCATTGGCATCCAGAATGGCCCGCAGCCCATCGAAGTGGGCAAGCGACTCGGCGCCCAGGAAGTCGATGAGTTGGGGGGCCGACTCCACCACCGCCTTCATGGCAGGGTTCTTGGTGTCCAGAATACGCAGCGGGTTGCTGTGCAGGCGGCGCTTGGCGTCTTCGTCGAGCACATTGGCGTGTTGCTCGAAATGTTGGATCAGTTCAGTGCGGTGCAACGCACGTTCTGCGGGCTGGCCCAGGCTGTTGAGCTCCAAACGCACGTCGCTCAAACCAATGGCTTTCCACAAAGACGACGCCAGCAGAATCAGCTCGGCATCCACCTCCGGCCCGGCAAAACCCAGCGCTTCGGCACCGATCTGGTGGAACTGGCGGTAACGGCCGCGTTGGGGGCGCTCGTGGCGGAACATGGGGCCCTCGTACCAGAGGCGTTTGCCACCGTCGTACAACAGCGAATGTTCGGTCACCGCACGCACCAGACTGGCCGTGCCTTCGGGCCGCAAGGTGAGTTTTTCACCGTTGAGTTTGTCTTCGAAGGAGTACATCTCCTTTTCGACAATGTCGGTCACTTCGCCGATGCCGCGCACGAACAAGGCCGTGTGCTCCACGATAGGCGTGCGCACATTGCGGTAGGCGTAACGCGCCATCAGGTCGCGCACGATGGCTTCCAGCCATTCCCAGCGCGCCGATTCCGGCGGCAGGATGTCGTTCATGCCTTTGACGGCACTCAGTTTTTCAGTCATGGACAAATGGGTAAGAACTCAGGCGGGCTGCGCAGCGTTCTCGCTGCCAAACCGCTTTTCGATGTAGTTTTCGACGAGTTGGTGGAACTCGGCCGCAATGTTTTCGCCGCGCAAGGTCAAGGCCTTCTCGCCATCAATGAACACGGGCGCCGCAGGCGCTTCACCGGTGCCTGGCAAGCTGATACCGATGTCGGCATGTTTACTTTCACCAGGGCCGTTCACGATGCAACCCATCACGGCCACCTTCATGTTTTCAACGCCCGGGTACTTGGTGCGCCACACAGGCATCTGCTGGCGCAGGTAGTCGTCGATTTGTTTGGCGAGTTCCTGGAAGGTGGTGCTGGTGGTGCGACCACAGCCTGGGCAGGCCGTCACGCTGGGCACAAACACCCGCAGCCCCAACGCCTGCAGGATTTCATTGGCAATCAGCACCTCTTGGGTACGGGACTCACCGGGCTGCGGCGTGAGTGACACACGGATGGTGTCGCCAATCCCTTCCTGCAACAGAATGGACAAGGCTGTCGCAGAAGCCACCGTTCCCTTGGTGCCCATACCGGCCTCGGTAAGCCCCAAGTGCAGGGAGTAGTCGCAGCGCCTGGCCAGCTCACGGTATACCGAAATCAAATCCTGTACGCCGCTGACCTTACAGCTCAGAATAATCTGGTTGCCGTCCATGCCCATCGACTCGGCCAGTTTGGCGGAATCGATGGCTGAACTGATCAGTGCTTCGTACATCACCGACTTGGCACCCCACGGCGTGGTGCGCTGGCTGTTGATATCCATCAGGTGGGCCAACAGTTCCTGGTCCAGGCTGCCCCAGTTGACGCCGATACGCACAGGTTTGTTCCAGCGCATGGCCGCGTCGATCATCTGGCCAAACTGCTTGTCTTTCTTGTCACCCTTGCCCACGTTGCCGGGGTTGATGCGGTATTTGCTGAGCGCCTCTGCACAGGCGGGGTAATCGGTCAGCAAACGGTGGCCGTTGTAGTGGAAGTCACCAATCAGGGGCACATCGATGCCCATGCGGTCTAGCTGCTCACGGATATACGGCACCTGCTGCGCCGCTTCCGGGGTGTTGACAGTGATACGCACCATCTCGGACCCGGCAATGGCCAGCTCCTTGACCTGGATGGCGGTGCCAATGGCATCCACCGTATCGGTGTTGGTCATCGACTGCACACGCACAGGTGCCCCACCACCCAAGGTGACTACACGCGGGCCCCAGACCACCTGGGCCTGGCGTGCGAGTCGTACGCGGGGTGCTGCGGGTTCGATCGGCAAGGGGTCAGACATGCGAGGCTTCCTGCTCACTTCACAACAAAACGCGCAACCGTGCCGGAGCCCAGCGCAGACCGGTCCATGGGCTGGCCACGCACCTGTACATCCACCGCATCCGCACGGCCAATGGTCACGGCCAACGGGACAGCACCCTCCACCGTGGCGGTCTCACCCGCAGCCAGTGTTTTTTGCAACAGCACCACGTTCTTGGTATCTGCCACACGCACCCAGGACTCGGCCCGGGCCTGCAGCACCAGCAGTTCGGGCGCAAGCACTGCGGCAACGGGTGCCGATGCAGGCACCACAGGGACAGCCGGTACGGCAGCCGAAGACGGGGCAAACGGCGTCACGGCAACAGCCACTTCGCGCGGTGCAACGGGCAGCGCCTGCTGCACCACCTGTGCCGGGGAATCAGTTGTGACGGGGGCAGCCGCTGAAAACCAGCCCGTGGCCCGCAACTGGGGCCAGAAAGTGATCAATGCGGCACCCACCAACAAAGCCAACACGGCCAATACGACAGGACGGGACAGGTACTCGAACCAGGACCTTCGCGGGTGGCCCTCATTGTGTTTGACCGCCGTGTTGGTGGCCGTCTTGGGGCTGGCCCAGGGCGTTTGGGAGGCAGCAGGAAGCTTGGAGAGCACCAGCTCCGGATTCAGCTTGACATGCCGGCACACGCTGGCCGCCAGTGCACGCACAAAAACCCGGTCCGACAGGGATTCGAGCTGCCCGGCTTCCAAAGCCTCGAGCTTGGCCACTGACACTTTGAGGGACGCGGCCAGCACCTCAATACGCAAACCCAAGGCCTCGCGCGCACGCCGCATCAGGGCCCCGGCTTCGGCGGCCGAGCCACCCAGCGTCTCTGCAGCGGCTGCGCCGCCCACAAGCTCACTCATTAAACGCCCCTTTTTCGTAGGCTGTTAGTTCATTCGACGCGGGAAAACGGCGCTTGAGCTGCTCACCCAGCTGCGCCATGGCCACACGGTCATTGATTTGGCGTTCGACCTTGATACCCAGCCACAGGGACTCGGCATTGGCGTACTCGCTGTTGTTCAGGCGACGGATGTAGAACTGCGCCTTGGTCAGATCACCACGTTTGAACAGCATCTGGGCCAGGTTGTAGCCGGTGACAGGATTGCCCGCATCCAGCTCGTAAGAGCGGGTGAGTGTGCGTTCTGCTTCTGCCATTTTTCCGGCATTCATCTGGCACAGGCCGTGCGCCATCAAGGTCTTGGCCTTGTTGGTGTAGGTGGGGCTGGCCTCGGCCTGCTCAAAAAATTTATCGGATTCTGCGTAGCGTTTTTGCTGGCACAACAACCAGCCATAGTTGTGCTGGCTGTAAGCGTCGCGGGGGTTCAGGGCCACAGCGCGGCGGAAACCGTCTTCTGCCAGCGCCAGCTCATTCATGCGCATGTAGATCAGGCCGCGCAGGTTGTAGGCGTCGGCCAAAGTTGGGTCGATCGCAATAGCCTGCTTGAGCTCGTCCAACGCCACCGTGGTTTTGCCCTGCTCAAAATAGTTGCTGGCCAGCTCCAGACGGATACGTGCGCGGCGGCGCACATCAGGCTCGTCAAAAGCCGTCAAAGGCTCGGCCTGGAGGGCAGCAGCGCCGGGTGCACCGGCAGGGCCGCCTGCACATCCACTGAGGGCCGCACACACGAGCACGAGCGTGCCCAGCAGCAATGACCCACGCCATGGCACTGACCACTTCGCAGCATGTCCTGTCATGTCAAGCCCCCTTTGGTTGTTGGTTGTGTGCCGCCTGGTGGATGACCACCACACGTTGCTTGGCCATACGTTCATCAACGCGGGTACGGTCCTGTACCTCGCCGGCCAGTTGTCCGCACGCGGCATCGATGTCATCACCCCGTGTTTTTCGCACGGTGGTGACGATACCAGCATCACTGAGCATTTTTGCAAAAACAGCCACCTGCTCCGGCTTGGAGCGCAGCAGGCCAGATGCAGGGAATGGGTTGAAGGGAATCAGGTTGAATTTGCACCAGACGCCCTTGCTTGCATGGTGGCGCACCAGAGCTACCAGTTGCTGGGCGTGTTCAGGCTGGTCGTTCACACCGTCGAGCATGCAGTACTCAAACGTGATGAAGTCACGCGGCGCATGTTCCAGGTAGCGCGTGCAGGTGTCCAGCAGCTCTGCAATCGGGTATTTGCGGTTCAAAGGCACCAGACCATCCCGCAAGGCGTCGTTTGGCGCATGGAGTGACACCGCCAGGGCCACCGGGCAGTCTTGCGCAAGCCGGTCGATCATCGGCACCACACCCGAGGTGGACACCGTCACACGGCGGCGGGACAAGCCATAACCATGGTCGTCCAGCATGGTCCGCAGCGCGGGCACCAGTGCTGTGTAGTTTTGCAGCGGCTCACCCATACCCATCATCACCACATTGGAGATGACACGTTCATCGCGGCCCAGGTGTTTGCGCAGGAAATGCTCGGCAAACCAGAGCTGGGCGGTAATTTCGCCCGTGGTCAGGTTGCGGCTGAAACCCTGGTGGCCGGTGGAGCAGAAACGGCAGCCCACCGCACACCCGGCCTGCGATGACACACACAGCGTGCCACGGTCGTCTTCAGGGATAAAAACAGCTTCCACGGCATTACCACCGCCTACGTCGAACAGCCATTTGATGGTGCCATCGGCGGAGTCATGCCTGGAAAGAATGGAGAGACCCTGCACCTGGGCGCAGCCCTTGAGCTTTTCGCGCAAGGACTTGGCCAGGTCGGTCATTTGGTCAAAATCGGACGCACCACGCTGGTGGATCCAGCGAAACAACTGGGTGGCGCGAAAGCGCTTTTCACCCAGGCGTTCGCAAAACGCGGCCAGACCTTCCAGATCGAAGTCGAGAAGATTGACCGCTGCCATGCTTAGCGCGAGTAAATGTTGAGGCCAGGGAAGAAGAACGCAACTTCAACCTGGGCGGTTTCAACAGCGTCAGAGCCATGCACTGCATTGGCGTCGATGCTGTCGGCGAAGTCAGCGCGGATCGTGCCAGCGTCGGCCTTCTTGGGATCGGTAGCACCCATCAGGTCACGGTTCTTCAGCACAGCGTTTTCGCCTTCCAGGGCTTGCACGAACACGGGGCCGGAGATCATGAAGTCCACCAGATCCTTGAAGAAAGGACGGGCAGCGTGCACAGCGTAGAACTGTTCGGCTTCGGCGCGCGACAGTTGCACCAGACGGGCAGCCACAACCTTCAGGCCAGCGGCTTCAAAGCGGGAGATGATCTGGCCGATGACGTTCTTGGCGACGGCGTCGGGCTTGATAATGGAGAGGGTACGTTCGATAGCCATTTTTAAATTTCCTGAGCTGGAGTTTTCTAAGGGTTTTGCCCGTTGGACAAAGCCTTGTATTTTACCTTGTGGCAAGACAAGCCTTGCACACAAAGACAAAAATCATGTATTTGGCGGGGTCACTGCCAGAGCATCAACCGCGACCCCGGCCACCACCACCGCCGCCACTGCCCCGGCGCGGACCTCCGCCACCGGAGCCGCCCTTCTTCTGGTTCTGCCGCTGGCGGTTCAGGCTGTCCTGGCCGATATAACCCACCGAGGTCTTCAGCGGATCGGGTTGCGCAGAGCCACCCTGGCGGTCACCACCACCGGGTCGGCCCTGGCGCTGCCCTCCCCCCGTGGCACCTCTGCCCGCGCCTGAACGGCCTGGCGGGCGGTCGCCGTCGCGCGGGCGTGGCGCGCCACCCACATTGGCACCACGCGGGCCACCCTTGCGGACATTGCGGTCTTTGGTGCGTTCTGCACCGGTCTCGGACGGGGGAGCATCGTCACGGCCATCACCACCAGCGGCCTTGGTCAACGCGCGGATGTCGCTTTCGTCCAGCTCCAAGCAGGCACCCCGCTTCAAACCACGCGGCAGCACCATCGCGCCATAACGGATACGGATCAGGCGGCTGACCGCATGGCCCACGGCTTCGAACATACGCCGCACTTCGCGGTTGCGGCCTTCGGAAATGGTGACCTGGTACCAGCAGTTGGAGCCTTCGCCGCCACCGTTTTCGATGGAACTGAACTGGGCCATGCCGTCGTCCAGCCGAACGCCGTCCAGCAGGCGCTGCTTTTCGACATTACTCAGCGCCCCCAGCACACGCACCGCATATTCACGCTCCAGCCCAAACCGCGGGTGCATCAGCCGGTTGGCCAGCTCGCCCGAGCTGGTGAACAACAACAGGCCTTCAGTGTTCAAGTCCAGCCGCCCTACCGACTGCCACTTGCCGTTCTGCAGACGTGGAAGGCGGCGAAACACCGTCGGGCGGTTCTG
>JAGOEY010000012.1:7689-18486 GCA_017997515.1 Burkholderiaceae bacterium
GGTTGGCCAGCTCGCCCGAGCTGGTGAACAACAACAGGCCTTCAGTGTTCAAGTCCAGCCGCCCTACCGACTGCCACTTGCCGTTCTGCAGACGTGGAAGGCGGCGAAACACCGTCGGGCGGTTCTGTGGGTCGTCATGGGTGACCACTTCGCCCACAGGCTTGTGGTAGGCAATCACGCGCGCGGGCGGCGGGTCGATGCGGAAGCGGATCGGCTTGCCGTTGACCTTGACCTGGTCGCCAAACTGCACACGCTGCCCAATGTGGGCGGGCTCGTTGTTGACCGAAATACGCCCCTCCAGAATCAGCTGCTCCATCTCGAGCCGCGAGCCCAGCCCCGCCTGCGCCAGCACCTTGTGCAGCTTGGGCGACTCGACCTGGGGCTGCAGCACACGTTTGGCCGGCACAAGGTCCGCCCCCTCTTCTTCGGTGTCGAAACGACCCGAAACAATGTCTTCAAAGCGGTCGGCCAGCGCCGGGGCTTCGGCAGCGGCTTCGCCGGGCTGCACATCAACCACTACGTTATTGATAGCTGATTGCGCCCGCCCCTCCTGCGCTGAAGCCTTTTTTTCTTCATGAAATTCCGCATCGGACGGTTCGTTGGACTCTGGTGTGGGCTGGTTCATGCGGGGCTCCCGGGGGGCAAAATTTCTTCATCGGGTGGTGCCACATCAGGGGCTACCACGCTTGCATCAGACGGATCACCCGCCTGTGCCAATTCAACTAACTCAACAGACTCAACTTCAACCGGCACGGCTGGTTTTTCTTCGTCCATGGCCAAACCGGCTTGCGCCGGGTCGTGCAGCGGCTCCAGCCCTTCCAACACACTCAACTGCTGCTCGGGGCTGACCGACACAGGCAACTGGTCGAGTGAATGGATCCCCAGATCGTCCAGAAACTGCCGCGTGGTGGCGAACAGGGAAGGACGGCCCACGGTTTCGCGGTGGCCGATCACCTCGACCCAGCCCCGGTCCTCGAGTTGTTTGAGCACCAGGCTGTTGACGGTGACGCCACGGATGTCTTCGATGTCACCCCGTGTCACCGGCTGGCGGTAGGCAATGATGGCCAAGGTTTCGAGTGCGGCACGGGTGTAGCGCGGGGGTTTCTCGGGGTGCAGGCGGTCCAGGTAGTCGCGCATTTCCGGGCGGCTCTGGAACCGCCAGCCACTGGCGACCTGCACCAGCTCCACACCACGCTGCGCCCATTGCTGCTGCAGGTCTTGCAGCAGGGTCTTGATGGTGTCGGCACCGAGTTCATCCTGAAACAGCACCCGCAGTTCACGCACCGGCAAAGGTTGCTGCGAACAGATCAAGGCGGTTTCGAGGATGCGTGTGGCATCCGTCGTATTCATGGTCTGTGGTTCCGGGACAAGGCACGGCAGCGGTGAACCGGTGCGGTGCGAAAAATCAGGAAAAGGACATCGGGAGAGATTCCGGGCGGGATCATCCAGGGCGACCGGGGCTCACGCGGAGCGCGCCGGTGGCGGCGCGGGGCCAAGTGGGCCACAGCGCAGGCCCTGGTGTTGCAACCAGAACCGTCAGGTGCGATTGTAACGCAGGCCCCAGTTTTCCAAGGCTGCCGTCATATCGGGCGGCAAGGGGGCATAAAACTCCAGCGCCGCCTGGGTGAACGGGTGTTCAAACGCCAGCCGGAACGCATGCAGGGCCTGCCGCTCCATACCCGCCACGGCGTGGCCGCCATACAAGGTGTCGCCCACCAGCGCATGGCCGATGGACGCCATGTGCACACGGATCTGGTGGGTGCGCCCGGTTTGCAGCGTGCACTGCACCCAACAGCCTTTGTCTGCGTTGCCCAGCAGCGTAAAGCGCGTGCTGGCCGTTTTGCCGGCCTGGTGCGTCAGGTCCACCACCGCCATGCGCAGGCGGTTGCGCGGGTCACGCCCCACGGCGGCCTCCACCTGCCGCTGACGCGGCCCGGTCCATGCGTGGTGCGCCAGCGCGAGGTACTGGCGGCTGACGTCACGGGCGGCAATCATTTCCACCAGCGCATCCATGGCCGCACGCGTGCGGGCCACCACCATCAGGCCACTGGTGTCCTTGTCCAGCCGATGCACGATGCCAGCACGCGGCAGCAGCATGGCCTTGGGGTCCCGCCCCAACAAACCGTTCAGCAAGGTGCCGCTCCAGTTGCCGGGTGCCGGGTGCACCACGAGGCCCGCGGGTTTGTTGACCACCAGCAGATGTTCGTCCTCAAACACGACGTCCAGCGCCATCGTTTCAGGCTTGAATGCCTGGCTTTGCGGCGTGGGGCGCAATTCAATGCAGCCTTTGTCCCCTGCACGTACCTTCGCGGACGACTTGGTGGCCACCACACCATTCACGGTGACGGCACCCGCCTCGATCAGCTGCTGCAGGTAACTGCGGGAAAACTCGGGCACACCTGCGGCCAGCGCCTGGTCCAGGCGTGCGCCGTGCTGGGCGACGTCCACACTCCAGTCGCGCAGTTCGGTGTCTTGGCCGGTGTCGGCAGCTTCTTCCGCGCCGTCCTCCACGGGGTCATGGGACGGCAAGGGGCTCGATATAATGGATTTGCTTCGCTTCAAGAAAGTTGCCTGTGATGTTTCGAGCCAAATTATCGGTTGTGTCTGCCCTTTCCGCGGCAGGCTTCGCAGTGCTGCTTGCGGGCTGCTCAACCACCGAGGTAGACAAGACGGTGGGCTGGAGCCCCAACAAGATATATGCAGAAGCCAAGGACGAAATGTCCAGTGGTGCCTTTGACAAGGCCGTTCCCCTGTTCGAAAAACTCGAAGGCCGCGCTGCAGGCACTCCGCTGGCGCAACAGGCCCAGCTGGACAAGGCCTATGCGCAGTACAAGAACAACGAACAGGTCCAGGCGATTGCCACGCTGGACCGTTTCATTAAGCTGCACCCTGCCAGCCCGGCGCTGGACTATGCGCTGTACCTCAAAGGCCTCGTCAGCTTCAACGACAACCTGGGGCTGCTCTCTGGCCTGTCGCGCCAGGATTTGTCGGAACGTGACCAGAAAGCCGCCAAGGATTCATTTGAGGCCTTCCGCGAGCTGACAACCCGCTTCCCGGACTCCAAGTACGCCCCCGATGCGCGCCAGCGCATGACCCACATCGTCAACTCACTCGCACAGTATGAAGTGCATGTGGCACGTTATTACTACTCGCGTGGTGCCTATGTGGCAGCCATCAACCGCGCCCAAACGGCGCTGAACGATTACCGCGACGTGCCCGCACTGGAAGAAGCCATCTACATCCTCATGCGTTCGTACGATGCGCTGGGTATGGAAAAACTGCGCGACGATGCCCGCCGCGTGATGGAGTCCAGCTACCCCAAGAGTGACTACCTGGTCCAGGGCTTCAAGGCCAAGTCGGATCCATGGTGGAAGATGTGGTGAGTGGGCTGGTGGAGGCTGATGAGGCTGCCAACGTGGCCAACATCTCGCCAAACTCGGCCTCTGTTTTTAACACCCGCATAGGTGGCAAGGACGCCAGAAGGCGTTTGCCGTAACCCATCGCCGTCAGGCGGGTGTCTCCAATCACCAGCACCCCCCGGTCGGTTTCGCTGCGGATCAGTCGCCCGGCACCCTGCTTGAGCGCCACAGCCGCTTCCGGCATGGAATAGGCAGAAAAAGCACTTCGCCCTTCCCGCTCCACACGCTGGGACCGTGCCTCCACCAGGGGATCGTTCGGCGGCGGGAATGGCAGCTTGTCGATCACCACCATCTGCAAGGCGTCACCGGGCACGTCAACCCCCTCCCAGAACGACACCGACGCCACAAGGATGCAGCCAGGCCGCCCTTGAATGCCTGCATCACGGAACTGCTCGAGCAAACGGCGCTTCGGGCTTTGGCCCTGCACCAGTATGCGGATGTGCTCAGAGCTTTCAAAATGGGCGCTCAGGCTGTCCCCAATCAGCCGCAAGGCACGCAGGCTGGTGGTCAGCATCAAGGTTCGCCCACCAATCTGCTCGGCGGCGCTGGCCACCAGCCTGGCCAGCTGTTCACTGTGCTGGGGGTCTGCCGGTTTGGGCAGGTGTGTGGGCACATACAGCGCTGCCTGGCTGGCATAGTCAAACGGGCTGTGCACCCGCAGAATGCGGGCGTCCTGCAAACCACAGGGGTCGGTAAACCAGCTGAGTTTGGCGTCCGACCCCAATGTGGCCGACGTAAAGATCCAGGAACGGTGCATCGGCTGCACGGGCTCCGACGCAATACCCTCCGCATCCTCGGCACTGCCGGAAGGCACTTTGAGCAAACGTGTTTTCACGGCCTCGGCAATGTCGAGTGGCGACTCGACCAGCCGCAACTGTGTGCCCACGTCCACCCACCGCACAGCCGTGCCACTGCAGGCCGCGGCAAAACGGGCGCTCCGGTCGGCAAGCTCCACAGCGCGTTCGTGCAGGCGACCAAAATCAGGGGCCATTTCACTCACCGTGTCGAGTGCCCGCATGGCCTCTTCACACGCGGTGTGTACAGTGTGTAATGCGCCGGACCACTCGGCGCCGTCCACCCCTTCGGGGCTGCCATCCGTCCAGCGCAGCTTGGCGCCGGGCCACGACTGGCCCACCACCAGCCGCAGGTCACGCGCTGCCCGCTCCAGGTCAGAGGCCACCTGCATCCAATCCACCAGCCCACGCGCCAGTTGCAGACCCGCGGCCAACACATCACGCGCAAAGTCGAGCAATTGGCCAGTGGTGAGCTGGGTGCCCAGAAACTGCACACCCGTCTCGTTCAGCTGGTGGGCTTCGTCAAACACAACCACCCGCACCGAGGGTAAAAGCTCGGCCACACCGGACTCGCGCACCGCCAAATCGGCGAAAAAAAGATGATGGTTGACCACCACCACATCCGCCGCCAGCGCGTCCCTGCGCGCCACATTGACGTGGCAGGCCTTGAACTGTGGGCATTGCGCACCCAGGCAGTTTTCCCGTGTCGAGGTCACCAGCGGCACCAGCGGTGAGCGCTCGTCCAGATCGGGCAACTCCGCCAGATCTCCTGTGCGGGTAGCCTGCGACCAGACTTCAATGGCAGCAAGGGTGCCCAAGGCGGCCCGGCCCTCCACACCCCCATCGTGCCGCGCCAGCGCAAGCCGGTGCAAGCAGAGATAACTGCCACGCCCTTTTAACAAGGCCGTACGCACCGGCACACCCAAGGCCGTCGTCAAACGCGGCAGATCGCGCCCAAACAACTGGTCTTGCAAGGTTTTGGTGGCGGTGGACAGCAACACCTTTTCGCCACTCAGCAAGGCGGGCACCAGGTAGGCGAATGTTTTGCCCACACCCGTCCCCGCTTCGACCACCAGCACGCCACCCTGCGCGATGGTCTCGGCAACCGCCAGCGCCATGTCGGTCTGCCCTTGCCGTGGCAGGAAGTTCTGCACGGTGCGCGACAAAACACCGCCATTGGCAAAAACACCTTGCACAAGCGTGGGCAGACTCCCCACCAGACCCTCTGCAGAACCGTTCATGCCAGGCGGCTGTCAGAAAGTGGGAGCGCGCGCTGCGGGGCCCGGGGGCAGGAGGCCATCATGCGGGCTCGTTGGGAGACAGGCTCATTTCCAGCCGCGAAATCTGGTCACGCAGGGCAAGGCGGCGCTTTTTTAAACGCTTGAGGGCCAGTTCATCCAGGGGAAGCACATGGGCCGTCTGGTCGATCAGTGCGTCCAGGTCGGCATGTTCCATGCGCAAGGCGATCAGGTGGCGTTCAGGGGATTGAAGATTGGATTGCACTAGGTATGCCGATGCGATGTGGGGTCTCGCGTATTGGCTTGATAATACGTGCACAACAGGTTTATTGCTGCTGCATCCGACTGAAAACTCCGGCATTCCCATCCCATCAGCATGACAAAAGGCTACCGCATCACAGCGTCCACCGGCATCCACAAGGGTGACCGGGACTACCAGCAGGACCAGGTGGCTCTGTTGAGCCATGCCCGTGTCAACGGTTGTATATTGGGTGTCGTCGCTGATGGCATGGGGGGCCGCAGCGGAGGACGCAAGGCATCCGACCAGGTGATGCTGACCTCGCGCCAATTGTTTGAGAGGTTTGACCCCAGCATCGACAATGGCGCGCAGTTGCTTTTGCAGATCGTGCAGGAAGCCCACATGGTGATTCGCTTGACGGCAATCTCCAGCGAGCAGGAGCCCCACAGCACCATTGCCGCGTTCCTCATCATGCCTTCGGGTGAATGCCACTGGGCCCATGCCGGGGACTCGCGGGTCTACCATTTCAACGCGGGGCGTTTACAACGGCGCACACAAGACCATTCGTACGTTCAAGCACTGGTGGACCGTGGCGAAATCACGGAAGAAGAAGCCAACCGGCACCCCAAATCCAACATCCTGCTGGGCTGCCTGGGCACCGAGCGCGACCCGCCGACTGGAGTTTTCCGCACGCCTGAAATCCAGGCCAACGACGTGTTTATGGCCTGCAGCGATGGCCTGTGGCACTACTTCCAGGAAAATGAACTGGGGGCCGTGCTGGCCGCATTGCCACCGCGTGAAGCCACTGAATTCCTGATCGACAAGGCCAGGACACGTGCCAAGGGTGGCGGCGACAACCTGTCGCTGGTGATTGTGAAGCTGCAGTCTCTCGAGCCGGGAGCCGTGGTGCCGGAGCTTCCCACCATGCCCGGCTCTCTCTGAACAGGCTCCCTCACAACAGAATGGTCGCTTGAGCCCTGTTTGTTATTTGCCGGGCTCGGGCAGCGGTTGACCTGCCGATTTCTTGTTTTGGGCGGCCCTGTCGGCGCTGCTTTTCTGGCGTTGTGCGGCCTCTTGCTGTTTGGCCTCGTACTGTTTCTGCTTGGAGGCCTCGGCTGCGACCTTGCTGGCATGCTGGGCCTGCTTTTGTGCATTGTCTGCTTGCCGCCGGGCACCCGCATCCTGTGCACGGGCGGCATCGGCAGCCGCGCTGGCAGCTGACCGTGGCACCTTGGCCACAGCAGGTGCCTTGGGTGTGTTTTGCACATCCTGCAGCTTCTGCGCCTGCGCGGCTTTGCGGTCTTCCACACCCTGCAGGGCCGCTTCAGCCCGCTCTTTGCGCTCGGCATCGTTCAGCAGCAACTCTTGGCGTTTGAGATCGGCCAGCGCGGTACGGCGCTTGGCGCGGATGTCGGCCAGGCAGGAATTAACCACAAATTTCTGGTAACACGCGGCCTCTTCCGTGGCCACGTTTTTCTGCACAAGTGCGCGCTCTGCATTGATACGTTCGTGTTCGGCTTTGCGTTGCAACGCCACAGCACTGGTTCCTGCGTCCACCGCCTGGGCATAGGCACCCGTGGCAGACAACACACACACCACCAGAATCCACACGTGTTTCATCATGTCAGCCCCGTGTCCACAGTGCGGCGCTCCAGCGCCAGAAATTCAGCCGACTGCATCTCCGTCAGACGCGACACCGTGCGCGGGAACTCATGTGCCAGCGGGCCTTCGGTGTAAAGCAGCTCAGGCTCCACTTCGGCCGACAAAATCAGCTTCACGCGCCGGTCGTAAAACACGTCCACCAGCCATGTGAAACGGCGGGCTTCCGACGCACGGGACACCGCCATCTGGGGCACATCGGACAACAGTACGGTGTGGAACTGGCTGGCAATTTCAAGGTAGTCGTTTTGTGAACGGGGGCCTCCACACAAGGTGCGGAAATCGAACCACACCACCCCACCCGCCTTGCGCCGGGCGGAAATCTCGCGTGCCTCGATGTGCAGCACCGGGGTCTCATCGGCACATTCGGCCAGCTTGTTGAATGCGTCGGTCAGCTCCGCGTCGGCCGCCGCACCGTTGGGCGTCAGGTACATACGCAGCTGCTCGAGCGTGCGGCGGCGGTAGTCGGTGCCGTTGTCCACACTCAGCACCTCGAGCCGCTCGTTGAGCAGCGCAATGGCGGGCAGAATGCGGTCGCGGTGCAGGCCGTCGGGGTACAGGTCGTCGGGTTTGAAGTTGGAGGTGGTGACAAAACCCACACCGTTGGCAAACAGTGCGTCCAACAACCGGTGCAGGATCATGGCGTCGGTGATGTCCGCCACGTGAAATTCGTCAAAACAGATCAGTTTGTAACGCTTCGCCATCCGGCGACCCAACTCGTCGAGCGGGTTGACGGTGCCTTGCAGGTCCATCAGTTCGCGGTGCACTTCACGCATGAATTCGTGGAAATGCAGGCGCGTCTTGCGCTTGATAGGAACGGCGTTAAAGAAGCAGTCCATCAGGAAACTCTTGCCGCGCCCTACGCCGCCATACATGTACACCCCGCGCGGGATGTCAGGCCGGTTGATGAGTTTCTTCAGTGCATTGGAACGCCGCGCCTTGTACTCAGCCCATTCGCCAGCACAACGCTCCAGCGCCTCCACCGCACGCAGTTGCGCCGGGTCACTCTGAAAGCCGCGTGCGGCCAATTCTGCTTCGTAGGCCTCTTTGACGTTCAAGATAAATTCACCCGCAGGCTTCGCTTCGCTTTCGCCAACCCCCTTGCAGGGGGCGACACCAGCGAACTGGCAGAGCCAGATCCGCAGTGTCTACTGGAAGGGATGGTGTGCTTCATATCGCCTGACAGAGTGAATGCTATCAATTAAATAGCTATTGGCGCCCGCCAAGCGGGCGCCAGAGGCCGATTTTGCTTAAGAATCAGAAGTTCAGCGTACGTTTGTCCACAGCCAACGCAGCTTCCTTCGTCGCTTCGGACAAGGAAGGGTGGGCATGGCAAATACGCGCGATGTCTTCGGCACTGGCCTTGAACTCCATGGCCACCACGGCTTCGGAGATCAGTTCGCTGACCTGCGGGCCCACCATGTGCACACCCAGGATCTCGTCGGTCGTGGCGTCGGCGAGGAACTTGACCATACCGGTCGTGTCGCCCAGTGCACGTGCGCGGCCATTGGCCAGGAACGGGAAGGTGCCGGCCTTGTACGCCACGCCATCGGCCTTGAGCTGCTGCTCGGTGCGGCCCACCCAGGCGATCTCGGGGCTGGTGTAGATGACCCAGGGGATGGTGTTGAAGTTGACGTGCCCATGCTGGCCAGCGATACGCTCGGCCACGGCCACACCTTCTTCTTCCGCCTTGTGTGCGAGCATCGGGCCACGCACCACGTCACCCACGGCCCAGACGTTGGGCAGGCTGGTCTTGCAGTCACCGTCCACCACAATCGCACCGCGCTCGTCTAGCTGCAGGCCCACACCTTCGGCGTTCAGGCCGATGGTGTTGGCCACACGGCCGATGGAGACGATGAGCTTGTCGGCGTCCAGCGTTACCGCTTCGCCCTTGGCGTTGGTGTAAGCGATGGACACACCCTTCTTGCCGTTCTTGATCTCGCCGACTTTCACGCCCAGCTCAATCTTCAGGCCTTGTTTGTCGAACGCCTTCTTGGCTTCCTTGGCGATCTGTTCGTCCACTGCACCCAGGAAGGTTGGCAGACCTTCGAGGATGGTCACGTCGGCACCCAGGCGGCGCCAGACGGAGCCCATTTCCAGGCCGATCACACCAGAACCGATCACGGCCAGCTTCTTGGGCACGGCACCGATACGCAGCGCGCCGTCGTTGGACAACACGTTGACTTCATCGAACGGCGTACCAGGCAGCGCGCGGGCATTCGAGCCGGTGGCCACGATGATGTGTTTGCCGGTGATGGACTCTTCTTCCTTGCCTGCGACCTTGATCTCGTAGCCACCTTCAGCGGCTTTGACGAACGAACCACGGCCATGGAAGAAGCTGACCTTGTTCTTTTTGAACAGGTACAGGATGCCGTCGTTGTTTTGTTTGACGACGTTGTCCTTGCGGCCCACCAGCTTCGCCAGGTCCAGCTCCAGGCCCTTCACATTGATACCGTGCTCGGCGAAATGTTTGCCAGCGTGCTCGTAATGCTCGGACGACTGCAGCAGTGCTTTGGACGGGATGCAGCCGACGTTGGTGCAGGTGCCACCCGGTGCCGGGCCGCCCTTGTCGTTCTTCCACTCGTCGATACAAGCGGTGTTGAAGCCCAGCTGGGCGGCGCGGATGGCGGCGATGTAACCACCGGGGCCACCACCGATGACGATGACGTCGAATTGTTTGGACATGGAGATGAATTCCTGAAATCAATGGGCCAACGCCCCTCTCGGGGCGTTGGCTGGGGTAGCGACGATCAGATGTCGAACAGCAAGCGCGACGGATCTTCCAGCGCTTCCTTCATGGCCACCAGGCCCAGCACGGCTTCACGGCCGTCGATGATGCGGTGGTCGTAGCTCATCGCCAGGTAGTTCATCGGGCGGATGACGATCTGGCCGTTTTCGACCACAGCGCGGTCCTTGGTGGCGTGAACGCCCAGGATGGCCGATTGCGGTGGGTTGATGATGGGCGTGGACAGCATGGAGCCGAAGGTGCCACCGTTGCTGATGGAGAAAGTGCCGCCGGTCATGTCTTCGATGCCCAGCTTGCCTTCTTGCGCCTTCTTGCCAAACTCGGCGATCTTCTTTTCGATCTCGGCGAAGCTCATCTGGTCTGCATTACGCAGGATGGGCACCACCAGGCCACGGGGCGAACCCACAGCGATACCGATGTCGAAATAGCCGTGGTACACGATGTCGTTACCGTCTACCGATGCGTTCAGCACGGGGAATTTCTTCAGTGCGTGCACTGCCGCCTTCACGAAGAAACTCATGAAGCCGATCTTGACGCCATGTTCCTTGGTGAATGCGTCCTGGAACTTCTTGCGCATGTCCATGACCGGGGCCATGTTCACTTCGTTGAAGGTGGTCAGGATGGCGTTGGTGGACTGCGATTGCAGCAGGCGCTCGGCGATACGGGCGCGCAGGCGGCTCATCGGCACACGCTCTTCAGGGCG
>JAGOEY010000124.1:0-1270 GCA_017997515.1 Burkholderiaceae bacterium
TCCGGCAGCCCCCACGACTCGGTGCGTGCAGGCCTCGGCAAAAGCAAGTTCACCACCTGTGCTGCGTGCCACGGCATGGATGGCAAGGGCAATCCGGCCATGGGTGCGCCCAACCTAACGGACGACATCTGGCTGCATGGCTACGGCGAGGCGTCCATCATCGCCATGGTCAACAACGGCAAGACGAACCAGATGCCAGCGCAAGCGGACAAACTGACAGAAGCACAGATCCAGGTGCTGTCCGCCTACGTATGGGGCCTCTCCAACAAGCCTGTGAACTGATGCAAACCTCCAGGCCTCGCTCACCACAGCGCGCGGCAGCTCCGCCCCTTATCCGTGTGCGGAGCATTCTGGAACCTGCCGCGGCATGGCCTCCGCCATGCCGCTTTGCGATGAGGTCAGAGGCGAGACCTTCACAAATGGCACACTGAACCTACTACAAGAAGCTCCCCATGCCTGCCCCCACAGCACCACACCGCAACAAAGTGATCCCCATCGTGCCCGCGACGGGGGATGACGAAGAGAAGATGGTGTCGCTGTACGCCGCCCAGAAGAAGGTCTACCCCCGCTCGGTCAACGGCCTGTATGCCCGCTGGCGCTGGGCCATGGTGTTTGCCACCCAACTGTTCTTCTACCTGGTGCCCTGGCTGGAATGGGGACAGCGCCAGGCCTTGCTTTTTGACATCGCCTCAAGGCGCTTTTATATCTTTGGGCTGGTGCTGTACCCGCAGGACTTCATCTACCTCACGGGCCTGCTGGTGGTGTCGGCACTGTCCCTCTTCCTGTTCACCGCCGTGGCGGGCCGCCTCTGGTGCGGCTACACCTGCCCGCAGACGGTCTACAGCGAAATCTTCATGTGGGTCGAACGGAAGATCGAAGGTGACCGCGCCGTGCGCATGCGCCTGGACAAGGCCCCGCAGTCACTCGAAAAATTGGTCAAAAAAACCTTCAAACACGTCGTCTGGATCAGCATTGCACTCTGGACTGGCTTCACCTTTGTTGGCTATTTCACCCCCATCCGTGATCTGGGCTTGTCGTTCCTGCAAACGCAGATGGGCACGTGGGAAGTGTTTTGGGTGCTGTTTTATGGCTTTGCCACCTACGGCAACGCAGGTTTTCTGCGCGAGCAGGTGTGTAAATACATGTGCCCTTATGCCCGCTTCCAGAGTGCCATGTTCGACCGCGACACCCTGACCGTCACCTATGATGCGGGTCGTGGAGACCCCCGTGGGCCCCGTTCACGCAAGGCCGACCCTGGAACACTGGGGCT
>JAGOEY010000124.1:1370-4379 GCA_017997515.1 Burkholderiaceae bacterium
AAGGGCTTGAACATCAACAAAACCCTGGCAGAACAGGAGCGTCTGCGTGCACTGGCACCGGCCCTCAAGGGACGCAACCATGCAGCAACACCCACCGATGCGCTGCCAGACCCCACACGCTGATTGCAACAGCCGTTGCACGGTTGGGATGGAGGAGACAAAACCATGAAAACAAGACGTTTGTTATCGATACTTTGGCCCGCATTTTTGGTGGCCGGCATCCTGGAGATTCTGATTTTTGCCATGGTGGACCCACAGGAGCTGCAGTGGTTTGGCCAGCCCATCACACTGTCGCGCGCAGGGGTCTACACGGTGGCATTTTTTGTGTTTTGGGCCGTTGTCGCCCTGTCGAGTGCCATGACGGCCCTCCTCTCCACGTCAGCCCCCACAGGCCACGACGCAGTGCCAGACTAAACCGCCCCCTGCACCGGGGCGGACAGCCTCAAACGCAGGTCTGGGTATTCACGATCCGCCGCAGCGCATCGGTATCGAGGATACGCACATTGCGCTGGCGCACCTCCACAATGCCGTCGTCGGCAAACTTGGAGAAAGTACGGCTGACCGTCTCCAGCTTCAGGCCGAGGTAACTGCCGATCTCTTCCCGGGTCATGCGCAGCACCAGCTCGGACTGCGAAAACCCCCGCGCATGCAGGCGCTGCACCAAATTCAGCAAGAACGCGGCCAGGCGCTCTTCCGCCCGCATGCTGCCTAGCAGCAGCATGACGCCGTGCTCACGCACGATCTCGCGGCTCATGATCTTGTGCACGTGGCGCTGCAGCGCGTTGACTTCACGCGACAGCTCTTCAATGCGGTCAAACGGCATGACACACACCTCGGCATCTTCCAGCGCCACCGCATCACAGGTGTGGTGGTCGTTGACGATACCGTCCAGGCCCAGGATTTCGCCCGCCATCTGGAACCCCGTGACCTGGTCACGCCCGTCGTCGGTGGATGTGCAGGTTTTGAAGAAACCGGTGCGGATGGCATACAGCGAGGTGAAAGCCTCCCCGTTGTGGAACAACGAGGCACCACGTTTGACTTTTCGACGGGTCGCGACCATACCGTCGATGCGATCCAGATCCTCCACGCTGATGCCCATGGGCATACACAGCTCACGCAGGTTGCAGCTGGAACAGGCGACTTTGATGGTGGTGGCGTTGATGTTCACGGGGCTTAGCTTACCGTCTTTTGATGAAAACCCGGGAAACACCCGCAAAAGGCAACAGGGCAATAACACCCCTAGAGTCCATTGTTGCGCAAGCGGAGGCGTCAAGCCTTGATCCACATCAAGGCAGCCAGCATGGTTGCACGGCACAGTATGCGGACATTGAGACAACCCCACCCATGACAGTTATTTCACCCGCCCTGCTGCAACGTTTCGACGTGTCGGGACCCCGTTACACCTCGTACCCCACGGCCGACCGTTTTGTCGAAGCCTTTGGCTACGACGAGTACAGCGCCGCCCTGGCACACCGGCGCAGTGGCGCAGCAGCGATGGCACTACCCTTGTCGGTGTATGTACACATCCCGTTCTGCGAGTCGCTGTGTTACTACTGCGCCTGCAACAAGATCATCACCAAACACCACGAACGGGCCGAGCCGTACCTGCGTTACCTGTCGCGCGAAATTGACCTGCATACCGCACAACTGGGCATCGGCCAGCCGGTCAGCCAGGTGCACCTGGGCGGAGGCACCCCCACCTTCTTCAACGACCGCCAACTGGCCGAACTGATGGACATGCTGCGGCGCAACTTTACGCTGGCGCCAGGGGGTGAATATTCGATCGAGGTGGACCCGCGCACGGTGGACGCACAACGCCTGTCGGTTCTACACGGCCTGGGTTTCAACCGCCTGAGTTTTGGTGTGCAGGACTTCGACCCCGAGGTGCAAAAAGCCGTCCACCGGATACAACCCGCTGAGCAGGTGTTTGCGCTGGTTGAGGCCGCACGTGGCATCGGTTTTGAGTCGATCAACGTCGACCTGATCTACGGCCTCCCCCGCCAGACACCTGAATCGTTCCAGCGCACCTTGGCCCAGGTCAACCAGTTGCGCCCCGACCGTATTGCGCTGTACGCCTATGCCCACCTGCCCGAACGTTTCAAGCCCCAGCGCCGCATTCTGCAAGCCGACCTGCCCGCCGCGGCAGGCAAGGTGAGCATGCTTGCCGCGTCGCTCGACGCGTTGATGGGGGCGGGTTATGTGTACGTGGGTATGGACCACTTTGCCCTGCCCGAAGACGCCCTGGCCATTGCCAAACGCCAAGGCCGCCTGCACCGCAACTTTCAGGGTTACAGCACACAACCCGACTGTGACCTGATTGGCCTGGGGGTGTCGGCCATCGGCAAAGTAGGCGCGACCTACAGCCAGAACGCCAAAACACTTGAGGAGTACTGTGACTACCTGGACCAGGGCCGCCTGCCCGTGGTGCGAGGCCTGGCCCTGTCACGCGACGACGTGGTGCGCCGCGCCGTGATCATGGCACTGATGTGCCAGGGGGAGTTGCAGTTTGAGTCCATTGAACTGGCCCACCTGATCGACTTTCGCAGCTACTTCGCAACCGAACTCGAGACCCTGCAGACCTTGCAGGAGCAAGGCCTGGCGACGGTTCACAGCACCGGCATCACGGTCACGGAACAGGGCTGGTTCTTCATACGTGCTGTCGCCATGGTGTTTGACCGGTATCTGCAAGCCGACCGCAACCGCGCCCGCTTTTCGCGAATAATCTGATGCCATGACATCCACCCTGGCCCTCACCGCACTGCTGATGGGGTTTGCGGGCGGCCCGCACTGCATCGCCATGTGTGGTGCGGCCTGCGGTGGCATTGTGCGGATGCCAACGGCGTCGGGCCAGCCCCGCAAAACCTGGGCAGCCACGGTGGTGTTCCAGGGCGGGCGGCTTGCCGGGTACGCGCTGGCGGGAGCCGCTGCGGCCACGGCCATGCAAAGCCTTGCTTGGATGAGCACCCAGCTGGTCATGCTGCGGCCCTTGTGGACTTTGCTGCATGTGGC
>JAGOEY010000124.1:4479-5823 GCA_017997515.1 Burkholderiaceae bacterium
GGGCCGCATGCCAGAATGCCGCCACATCCATCCCCTCGAAAGAAGCCCCATGCTGATCAACTGTGTGGCCTACCAGAACGGCAACAAGCTGGGCGACATTCCGGTCGAACAAATCAGTGAACACATCTCGCGCCCGGACTGTTTTGTCTGGGTCGCGTTGCAGGATGCCACCCCCTCCGAGCTGGCGCAGATGCAGGCCGAGTTTGACCTGCACCCGCTGGCGGTGGAAGACGCACAACACGGGCACCAGCGCCCCAAGATCGAGGAATACGGCGACTCGCTGTTCACGGTGTTGCACCTGATCGAGACCGTGCCCAAAAGCGCCGACAACCCCGAGGGGCTCAACGTGGGGGAGGTGGACATCTTCGTGGGCCGCAACTACGTGCTGTCGGTGCGCAACCGCAGCAACAACGGGTTTCTGGGCGTGCGTGAACGCTGCGAACGCGAGCCCGAGTTGCTGCGCCACGGCGCGGGTTTTGTGTTGTACGCGCTCATGGACGCGGTGGTGGACCGTTATTTCCCGGTCATCGACGCCCTCGAATGTGAGCTGGAAACCCTTGAAGAAAAAATCTTCATCCCTGGCAAAGCCCGCGCCAACATCGAGCAGCTGTACGACCTGAAGCGCCGCGTCACCGTGCTCAAACATGCGGTTGCACCGCTGCTGGAAGCCGCCAGCAAACTGCACGGCGGGCGGGTGCCGCAGATCTGTGTGGGGGCCAAGGACTATTTCCGCGACGTGGTGGACCACCTGGCGCGTATCAACGCGTCCATCGACGCCATCCGCGACACCATCGGCACGGCCATCCAGGTCAACCTGTCGATGGTGACCATCGAGGAAAGTGAAGTCACCAAACGGCTCGCGGCCTGGGCCAGTATTTTTGCGGTGTGTACCGCGTTTGCAGGCATCTGGGGCATGAACTTTGAAGCCATGCCCGAACTGAAATGGCGCTACGGTTACCCGGTGGCCTTGCTGCTGATTGTGGGCACCTGCGGAATTTTGTACCGCCGCTTCCGCCGCCTCGGCTGGGTCTAGCCCTCACGAAGCCCCCTTATTGCATTGGCCATGTCACGCAGGCGGGAAAACCCGGTGGGGTGAATTGGTCACTTTCGTTACCATTTTTGGCTATGCGCCCATTCTTCGTGCGCAGTGAGCCATATGGACATACCAAAAGACATTTCTACACTGACCCGCCTGTACCGCACCATGGTGCGTATCCGGGCATTTGAGGATGCGGCCGAGGCAGCGAGCCAGGGCGGCGTGAGCGCCTACGGCAAGGCGGCGGACGGCACGGCCAAGGTGCGCGGGCCGCTGCACCTGTCCACCGGACAGGAGGCCGTGCCCGC
>JAGOEY010000125.1 GCA_017997515.1 Burkholderiaceae bacterium
TGCAGGTCAAGCTGCTGCGGGTGCTGCAAGAGCGCGCGGTGCGGCCGCTGGGCTCCAGCCAGTCGATCCCGGTGGACGTGCGCATCATCTCGGCCACCCACCGCGACCTGGAGTCGGCCATGGCGGCGGGCCAGTTCCGGGAAGACCTGTACTACCGGCTCAACGTCGTCACGCTGGCGCTGCCCACGCTGGGTGAACGGCGCGAAGACATCGCCCTGCTGGCCAACCATTTTCTGAGCCGACTGGCCACCAAATACGGCAAACGCCTGTCGGGTTTTGCGCCCGAGGCCCTGAAAGCCCTCACCACCGCGGCCTGGCCCGGCAATGTGCGCCAGCTCTACAACGTGGTGGAGCAGGTGTGTGCGCTGTCCAGCACCCCGCTGATTCCGCTGGCACTGGTGCAGCGGGCACTGCGCACGCCGTCGATCGAGGTGCTGAACTACGCCGACGCCAAACAGAAGTTCGAGCGTGAATACCTGGTGGGCCTGCTCAAACTCACCGACGGCAACGCCGCCGACGCGGCCCGCCTGGCCGACCGCAACCGCACCGAGTTCTACCGCCTGCTGCAAAAACACGCTCTCACGCCCGGCCTCTTCAAAGCAGATGGCGCACCCGGCCCCACAGACGCGTCGCCGTAAAGCGACAGGTGTAAGCCTTTGATTTTGAAAGGTTTTTTTACCCGCACACGGCAGCTTGTCGCCAAACAGCGACAAAAACACCTGTTTTGTGGGGCATTTGGCGGCCAGACTCCCAAAACACAGCCTGCAACACGGCAAGTGTTTGATTTTTAAGGGTTTTTCAGGCTGGCATAGGGTTTGCACTAAACCCTGCCATGAATACCCAGCCCACCCCCATTTCCGCACGCAGCACCTTGCGCGCCGAACGGCACCCCAACGCAGTCACCGCGCCGCCCATCCACCGGGGCTCGATGGTGCCCGTGCCTTGGCGCGGCTTCTGGAACAGCATCGGCACCGCAGTGCTGATGTCCCTCACGGGTCGCAGCGGCGGTGGCGAGGAGGCCGACGCCCCTGCCAAACGCCCCATGGCCTGGGTGCGCGCCGCGCGCCGCCGCAGGATGGTGTTTTTGCTGATCACGCTGATGACCACCACCATCGCAACCACCCTGTTTGCGGGTGTGCAGCCGCAGTACGACAACGCCTGGGTGGAGTACGCGCAGCTGGGCCTGTTTGCGCTGCTGTCGGCCTGGGTGGTCACCGGGTTCACGACCGCAGTGATGGGTTTTTACGTGGCGCTGCGTGGCGACAAACGCGCCATCTCGGTTCGCCATGTGCAGGGCCACGCCATGCCTGCCAACGCGCGCACCGCCATCATCATGCCGATCTGCAACGAAGACGTGGCCACCGTGTTTGCGGGTCTGCGCGCCACGTGTGAGTCGGTTGCGGCCACGGGCAATGCCCGCCATTTCGACGTGTTTGTACTGTCCGACAGCTACACCCCCGAAACCGCCGCCGCCGAACGCGCCGCCTGGGAAGACCTGCGCGCCGCACTCGCTGCCAGCCCCAACCAGCCACAGGTGGAGGTGTACTACCGCCTGCGCACCCGCCGCAGCCACCGCAAGGCCGGCAACGTGGCCGACTTCTGCCGCCGCTGGGGCAAAGACTACAAATACATGGTGGTGCTGGACGCCGACAGTGTGATGAGCGGCGACTGCCTCTCGAACATGGTCAAACTGATGGAAGCCCACCCCAAAGCCGGCATCATCCAGACCGCCACCCAGGCCATTGGCCACGTCACCCTGCACGCCCGCGCACAGCAGTTCGCCAGCCGTATGACCGGCCGCCTGTTCACCCTCGGCATGCAGTTCTGGCAGCTGGGTGAGTCGCACTACTGGGGCCACAACGCCATCATCCGGGTGCAACCATTCATGGAACACTGCGCGCTGGCCCCCATCAAGGGCTCGGGTGGTATGTCCGGCGGCATCATGTCGCACGACTTTGTTGAAGCCGCCCTGATGCGCCGCGCGGGTTACGAAGTGTGGCTGGTGTCCGACCTGGTCGGCAGCTACGAACAACAACCGCCAGACCTGTTGAGCGAACTGCAGCGTGACCGCCGCTGGTGCCAGGGCAACCTGCAAAACAGCCGCCTGATGGCCGAACCCGGCATCAGCCGCGTGCACCGCGCCATGTTTGTGACCGGTGCCATGTCCTACCTTTCGGCCCCACTGTGGCTGGCCTTCATGACCCTGGGCACTGCGCTGTGGCTGTCGGGCCAGACCGTCACACCCGACGCCTGGCACGTGTTGCCCACCGAGCTGGTCGGCCTGTGGGCCTGGACGCTGAGTATGCTGTTCCTGCCGCGTATCTTGGGCATCGTGGCCGTGCTGGTGAAGGGTGAACAACGTATGTATGGCGGCACCGCCAACCTGCTCAAAAGCGCCGTGTTTGAAAGCGGTCTGGCCATGCTGCAGTCGCCTGTGCGCATGCTGGCCCACTCGCTGTTTGTACTGGTCGCCGTGACCGGCATCAAGCTAGACTGGAAGTCGCCTCCCCGCGAAGCCACAGCACTCAGCTGGAAACACGCCGCCAGCAGCCTGGCCCCCATGACCGCCGTGATCGCCCTGCTGGGCTTGGGCATCATGGCCATCGATGCCCGTGCGCTGGTCTGGCTCATCCCCGTCGGCCTGCCACTGCTGCTGGCCATCCCCATGGCCGTGCTGACCAGCCACATTGGCCTGGGCACTGCGATGCGCAGCCAGGGCTTCTTGCTGATCCCCGAAGAGCGCTGGTCGCCCAAGGTGCTGCGCCGGGCCTGGCTGCATGCACACCGGTTGGCAGCGGCATAAGCCTCACATTGCCCGGTGGGCACAAACAAAAAGGCCGACAGCGATGTCGGCCTTTTGCTTGGGGGGATGGCTTAAAGGCCTAGGAGTCTGCGCGGCAGAAGGCGTCGATAGCGAAAATGAGCCCCAGCGAGGACAGTTTTTGCCGGGTTCGCAGGCCCATAGCCCCGCTATGGGTCAAGAAGACGGTGAAAGCGTAGCTTCTATAAAAATGGACCGCTGCGGCTCATTTGCAGCCGACGCTCCTTCTGCCGCGCAGGCTCCTAGGCCATAGCCCCCACCGCACCACTGCGGATGGCGGCAGCGCGTTCGGCCACGGCCTGCTTTTGGGTGTCGCTCAGGCGGACCAGGTTGCGCACCTGCAAAGCCATGCGCGGGTTGGCAGCCAGCCGCTTTTCGTGCCGCGCCAGAAAGTCCCAGTACAGCGTGGTGTAGGGGCAGGCACGGTCACCGTCGCGCTGCGCCGGGTCGTAGCGGCAGCTGGCGCAGTGCTGCTTGCTGCCCATGCGGGCGATGTATTGGCCGGTGGCGATGTAGGGCTTGCTGGCCATCAGGCCACCGTCGGCATACATCGCCATCCCTAAGGTGTTGGGCAGCTCCACCCATTCCACCGCGTCCACATACACCGACAAATACCAGGCGTGCACCTGCTGCGGCTGCACACCCAGCAGCAGCGCAAACAGGCCGGTGACCATGAGGCGCTGGATGTGGTGGCTGTAGCCGTGGGCCAGGGTTTGTTCGATCGCATCGCGCAGGCAGGCCATGTCGGTCTGGCCGGTCCAGTACCAGGCGGGCAGGTTTTCCTGGGCATCCAGGGCGTTGCGTTCGGCGTAGCCGGGCATCTGGGTCCAGTAGATGCCGCGCACGTATTCACGCCAGCCCAGAATCTGGCGGACAAAGCCCTCCACGCAGGCCAGCGGGGCCGCGCCAGCCCGGTAAGTGGCCTCGGCGGCGGCCACCACCTCGCGCGGGTTGAGCAGCTTGAGGTTGAGCGCTGCCGACAGGTGCGAGTGGTACAGCCAGGCCTCCCCCGGCCACAGGGCATCCTGGTAACGGCCAAACAGGGGCAGGCGCTCTGCAATGAAGGCATCCAGCGACTGCAGCGCCTGCGCGCGGGTGACGGGCCAGGCAAAGCTGTGTAACGTGCCGGGGTGGCTGGCAAAGCGGGTGTTAACCAGGGCTATTACCTGCTGCGTGGTGGCATCGGGCGCAAACGTGGTGCGGGCGGGCACGCTGCCGGGGCCGGTTTTGCCAAAGGCTTCGCGGTTGTCTTCGTCGAAGTTCCACTGGCCACCGGTGGGTTGGTCGCCGTCCATCAGCACGCTGTGGCGGCGGCGCATTTCGCGGTAGAAATATTCCATGCGCAGCGACTTGCGGCCTTGGGCGTGCTCGGCAAACTGGCGCACGGTGGCAAAAAAGTGGCGGTCTTCGCGCACGTCCAGCGGCACGCCGGACTGTTTGGCGACCGTCTGGATGGATTTATACACACGGAAATCGCCTGCACCGCTTATTACACAAGCGCGAGGCGCTAGTTTTTCTATAGCAATTTGCAATTCGGCGACCAGGCTGCCCCGGTTGTCGGCCTGGTCCAGCCGGGTGTAGTGCAGCGGGTAGCCCGCATCGCGTAATGCTTGGCCAAAGTGGCGCATGGCCGCCAGAAACAGGGCGATGCGCTGCTTGCTGGACCAGATATGGGTGGACTCCTCGGCCACCTCGGCCATCCACACCGCGTCTTGGGCCGGGTCAAAACCGTCGAAGGCGCTGGATTGCAGGTCGAGCTGGTCGCCCAGCACGATCACCAGGTTTCTAACCATTTTTTGCCTTGGCGGCTTTGCGGCAGGCGTCCGAGCAGTACTTCACCTCGGCCCAGTTTTTGGCCCAGCTTTTGCGCCACACCATGTCGCGCCCGCAAGCCACGCACGGCTTGGAGGGCAGGGATTGTTTGTTGCCTTTGAACCCGGTGGGCGTCACCATTTTTTGCTCCACAAACAAGTACACCAGTTGTATGGGATCCACTGTGACATCCCACACGGCAGGCTCTGGAAAACTCCCAAGATTATTTTAAATACTCAAAAGTATTTTTTATACCAACCGGTCTAGATTTAAATATGCATAGAAGGATGGGAACGCAGTTCGCCTGAATTCACTATCAAATCAATAGCTATATGTGCATACAGGACGGGCGGCAGAGGCCAAAACAGCTTTAAATCCACCCCATTTTTATGTGCCACAAGCCCCCACCCCACAGGAACTCTGCCCCCGCCACCGGGTCACACCTGCCCGTGGCCCACCCGGCCCCATGACGTCAAACCCCCTCTGAGGAGAAGCCCTGTGAAATGCCCCGTGTGCCCCGACGCCACCCTGCTGATGTCCGACCGACAAGGTGTGGAGATTGACTACTGCCCCAGCTGCCGAGGCGTCTGGCTGGACCGGGGCGAACTCGACAAACTGGTGCAACTGGCCGCCAACCAGGCCCCCGCCCCCGTGCAGCAACCCGCACCCGCGCCCGCCTACGCGCAGCAGCCGTACCCAAACCCCCAACGCCGGCCAGACTTTGAAGACTCCGACTACGGCAAACACCACGGCGGCCACTACCGCAAGAAGAAGTCCTGGCTGAGCGACATCTTCGACTGAGCGACAGAACACCCCGCAATGCAAAAAGGCCGACAGGGATGTCGGCCTTTTTGCTACCAAATCAATAGCTTTACGCGCTGTATTCATGGGCACAAGAGGCCCATTTATCCATCAAAACTTCTTACGTGTTGTCCTTGACCGTGGTGGTGCAGCCATTGGTTTTGACACTGGCAATGCCACCTTCACTGCTGGCCTGCGACGCATACATCTGGCTGCTGCCAATCACCTGGTGGTTGGCCGCCTTCAGGTTGAAATGGAACTTGCCATTGGCCGCCACTTTGCGTTCATACCGCTCATCGGCACTGCAATTGGCCTGCACCGATGCAATGCCCGCCTCGGCCGATGCCTTGGCTTTGTAGAG
>JAGOEY010000126.1 GCA_017997515.1 Burkholderiaceae bacterium
ACGGCACCGGGCTGCACCATCTGGTGTTTGAGGTGGTGGACAACTCCATCGACGAGGCGCTGGCCGGGCACTGCGACGACATCGCCGTCACCATCCACACCGACAACTCCATCTCGGTCACCGACAATGGCCGCGGCATCCCGACCGGCGTGAAGATGGACGACAAACACGAGCCCAAACGCTCCGCCGCCGAAATCGCGCTGACCGAACTCCACGCCGGTGGCAAGTTCAACCAGAACAGCTACAAGGTGTCGGGCGGTCTGCACGGCGTGGGGGTGAGCTGCGTGAACGCGCTGAGTGTGATGCTGCGCCTGGTGGTGCGCCGCGAGGGCAAGATCCACGAGCTGGAATTCAGCCGTGGCTTTGTGCAAGACCGCCTGATTGAGACCGTGGATGGCGTCGAAATCTCGCCCATGAAGGTCATCGGTGACACCGACAAACGCGGCACCGAAGTGCACTTCCTGCCCGACACCGAAATCTTCAAAGAGAACCACGACTTCCACTACGAAATCCTCAGCAAACGCCTGCGCGAACTGAGTTTCCTGAACAACGGCGTGCGTATCCGCCTGATCGACGAACGCAGCGGCAAGGAAGACGACTTCTCCGGCGCGGGCGGCGTCAAGGGGTTTGTGGACTTCATCAACAAGGGCAAGTCCGTGCTGCACCCCAACGTGTTCTACGCGCTGGGTGAACGGCCTGCCGACACCTATGGCGGCATCGCGGGCACCAGTATCGGTGTGGAAGTGGCGATGCAGTGGAATAGCGGCTACACCGAACAGGTGCTGTGTTTCACCAACAACATCCCGCAGCGCGACGGCGGCACCCACCTGACCGGCCTGCGCGCCGCGATGACACGCGTCATCAACAAGTACATCGAAGAACACGAATTTGCCAAGAAGGCGAAGGTCGAAGTGACCGGCGACGACATGCGTGAAGGCCTGTGCTGCGTGCTGAGCGTGAAGGTGCCCGAGCCCAAGTTCAGCAGCCAGACCAAGGACAAACTTGTGTCCAGCGAAGTGCGTGCACCGGTGGAAGACATCGTGGGCCGCTTGCTGACCGACTACCTGCAGGAGCGCCCGAACGACGCCAAGATCATCTGCGGCAAGATCGTGGAAGCCGCCCGTGCCCGTGAAGCCGCCCGCAAGGCCCGCGAAATGACACGCCGCAAAGGTGTGCTCGACGGCATGGGCCTGCCCGGCAAACTGGCCGACTGCCAGGAAAAAGACCCCTCGCTTTGCGAAATCTACATCGTCGAGGGTGACTCCGCCGGCGGCTCCGCCAAGCAGGGCCGCGACCGGAAGTTCCAGGCCATCCTGCCGCTGCGCGGCAAGATCCTGAACGTGGAAAAAGCACGCTATGAAAAGCTGCTGACCAGCAACGAAATTTTGACGCTGATCACCGCTTTGGGCACCGGCATCGGCAAGGCCGGTGGCAGCACCGGCAGCGACGACTTCAACGTCGACAAGCTGCGTTACCACCGCATCATCATCATGACCGACGCCGACGTGGACGGCGCGCACATCCGCACGCTGCTGCTCACCTTCTTCTACCGCCAGATGCCTGAGCTGGTGGAGCGTGGCCACATCTACATCGCGCAGCCGCCGCTGTACAAGGTCAAGGCCGGCAAGGAAGAGCTGTACCTGCAAGGTGCGCCCGACCTCGATGCCTTCCTGCTGCGCATCGCCCTCAAGGACGCCAGTGTGTCCACCGGTGGCGACACCGCCACCGTGCTGCGCGGCGAAACCCTGGACGAGCTGGCGCGCAAACACCAGCTGGCTGAAGCCGTCATCGCCCGCCTGGGCAACTTCATGGACGCCGAAGCCTTGCGCGCCATTGCCGACGGTGTGGCGCTCGACCTCGACACCCCCGCCGCCGCAGAAGCCAGCGCCGTTGCGCTGCAGGCCAAGCTGCGTGAACTGAACACCACCGGTGCCCCGGCCGACGTGTCCAGCGAGTTCGACGCCCGCACCGACAAACCCATCCTGCGCATCAGCCGCCGCCACCACGGCAACGTGAAGAGCAGCGTGCTCACACAAGACTTCGTGCACGGTGCCGACTACGGCGCGCTGGCCACCGCCGCCGACACCTTCCGCAGCCTGCTGGGCGACGGCGCTTTCGTCAAACGCGGCGACGGCGAAAAAGCCAAGGAAGAAAAAGTCAGCGACTTCCGCCAGGCCATGCGCTGGCTCATCGCCCAGGCCGAACACGCCACCTCACGCCAGCGCTACAAAGGGCTGGGCGAGATGAACCCCGAGCAACTGTGGGAAACCACCATGGACCCCACCGTGCGCCGGCTGCTGCGGGTACAGATCGACGACGCCATCGAAGCCGACCGCGTGTTCACCATGCTGATGGGCGACGAAGTTGAACCCCGCAGGGAGTTCATTGAGACCAACGCGCTGCGGGCGGGGAATATCGATATTTGAGGTTGTCGGGTGACATGCCGAATGACCGCTCAATTGGTCGTACAAACAGGTGGGTCATCTCGTCGTGAGTTTTCAGAGGGCCTGGAGTGCCAGCCGCTTCAGCGCCTTCAGATCGAGAAGCAAAATGCTTCGGTAGCTGACCTGAAGCACACCAAGCCCCTCCCATTGCTTCAGGACTTTGTTGACGCTCTGCCTGGATACACCCAGCATGTGTCCAAGGCCCTCCTGCGAAACATCGAGCACGACGCGTACCCCCGGCCGGGCGTTTGGGTTTTCCAGGGTATGTGCGTCCAACAACTTGCTGGCCAACCTCACGGGCAAGGGGTCCAGCACAGAGCCGTCCATGCGGTCCAAGGTTGACTTGTAGCGCAGGCCCATCATGCGCAGGAACTGCAGCAGAAAATCCGGACGCTCGTCCACCAAGCGATGCAGTGTTTTGGCAGGTAACACCAACAGATCGCTTTGCACCACCGCGAACGCGTCGTGTGCACGCGCCTGTCCTGAAAATACAGACGCCTCGCCGAACCAATGCCCAGGAGTCACCAACCCCAACACCGCTTCCCGCCCGCTGGCGCTGGTCACGCAAAGGCGCACCAGGCCGCGTTCGATACAGAACATCGCATCCGGCGCCGAACCGCGCGCAAATAGCAGCTCCTTCTTGGCCAGCCTTTGTCGCCGCGCGTGCTGCCGCAGCAAGGCGTCTAGCTCGGGGTCCAACGCACCCACCGAGCCGGCCGTTAAATGGTCGCGGGGGGTGTTGGCGCTTTGCTTCACGGTTGAGCGTAGGCCGACCACGGTGCGTGTTGCGCTGCCCCAGCCTTCAGACCGACAGGAACTGGGTCACCAGCCGGTTGAATTTGTGGGCTTGCTCCACATGGGGTATGTGTCCGCAACGCCCCAAGACGTGCAAATCTGCCTGCTGCATGCGCACGGCCATCTGGATGCCGATGTCCAATGGCACCACCCGGTCTTCGCTGCCCCAGATCACCAGCGCAGGCGCTGCGATGTCACACAACCTGTGTGCCACGTCGCCAAACTGTTGGGGATACTGGGCAAGACTCATGCTGAAGTTGTCCAAGTGCTCTGGCCGCGATTGTGCTGCGACAACCATTTTGTGAATGACCGCGTCAGTGTATGGCGCCGGGTCACAGACAACCGCGTCTATGAATCTTCGCATGTTTTCGGCGGTAGGCGACCGATAGAACGCCAGCATCAACCGGACGCCCTCGGGCTGCGCCGGCTGAAAGCTGCTTCGGCCGCCGGTGCCTCCAGCCACCAGCACCAGCTTGGCTACGCGTCGGGGCCACTGCAAGGCGAAAGCCACTGCGCTGTGGGCGCCCATGGAAGCGCCCATCACGTGGACAGGCTGCTCGACGCCTGCCGTCTGGAGCACCGCAGCGAGTGCCCTCGCATTGAGCGAAGATCTGTCCTCCAGACACAAGACCGGTGCACTGCGCCCCCATCCTGGCAGATCCGGGCAGATCACTCGGTGTCCTGCATCCACCAAGGCATCGCGGTTGGCGGCAAAGCTGGACCATCCTGTTGAGCCCGGGCCGGACCCATGCAGCATCGCCACGACGGGGCCTTGTGTCAGGCCGGGTGCCGAGTCGGTGTAGTGAATCGCCAGCAAACGCCCGCCGTGTTCCAGAACAGCACGCTGTGAAGCCCCATCTTCATTCAAAGGTGTTCCGGCCGGAGTTCTGCAGGGTACAGCAGCCTGTTGCATGACACCGTGCCTACTGGGTTACACGGATATTGCCCGCCTTGGCGATCTTGGCGTAAATCGCTGCGTCCGTCTTCAACTGCTGCAGAAATTCCTCAGGCGTACCGCCGCCAGGCAACACACCCAAGGTCTTGAATTTCGCCAGGATGTCCGGCATGCGCAGAATGCTGCTCACCTCAGCGGCCAGCTTCTGTGCAATGGCCGGTGGCGTGCCGGCAGGCAGGAACAGGCCGTGCCATCCGACCGTATCGAACGAGTGGTAACCCATTTCTGTGAATGTCGGCACATCGGGCAATTCGGGGATGCGCTTGGGGCCGGCCACCGCCAAAGGTCGCATGGCCTTGCTGTTGGGCAGCGCCGACGGAATGTCAATGAAGGCGCTGGGCAGATGCCCACCGGACAAATCGGTCACCATGGGTGCCGATCCCATAAAAGGCACGTGCGCTATGTCGAGCCCGGCTTGCTGCTTGAGCAACTCACCGTGCAAATGGGCGCCACTGCCGATGCCGTAGCTGCCGAAGCTGTATTGAGCAGGACTGGCTTTGGCGAGGGCGAGGTACTCCTTGAACGACTTGGCTGGCGATGTGGTGGGCACCACAAACAGGTTGTTCGTCTGCAGCGTCATTACGACTGGCGACAAATCTTTGAGGGGGTCGAAGGGGGGCTTCTCGAGAACGGCGGGCAGTTGGATCAACACCGTGTTGTGGACCAGCACCGTGTAGCCGTCTGCGGGCGCCTTGATCACCGCTTGTGCGCCGATGATTCCCGATGCGCCCGGCCGGTTGTCGATGCTCACCGGCTGGCCCCATGCCTGCTGCAGCTTCTCACCAATCATGCGCGCCACCGCATCCGATGCGCCACCCGCGGGATAAGGCACCACAAATTTGATCGGGCGGCTCGGATAGGCCGCTTGTGCCGTGGCCGACGACAAGGCCCAGGGGCCCAATGTGAGCAGCGAAAGCGCTGCCGCTTGAAATGCGCGTTTGCTCAGTTTCATGGTGATGTCTCCAGTTTTCGAGGATGGGCAGGGGGAAAAGGACAAGACGTTCACTGCGTAAGCGCAGACAAGATGCGGTCGCGCCGTTGTTTCAGCGCCGGGACCAGGTCGTAAGGCAGGTCCGGGTTGGTCTGGTTCAAGACGTGATCGATTCGAGCCTTCACGAGCGGAAGGGCTTCCGGACTTGGAAACACGTAGAAACGGTCATCTGCGACCGCTTCAAAGGTGATTTCGGCGACTGCATCGGCCGAGATGGCGCCGTTTTTCACCGCCTGCTGGGCAGCGGCGCGTGCGGCTAGCTGGGATTTGGTCAAGGGTGCCGCATCCAGCAGATGCGCTGGGCGGTTTCGATCGGAGTGGCCAATCTCCGTCGACACATAAGATGGGCATAGCACCGCCGCGTGCAGTTGTGGCGTCACCAACTGCAGGTCGTGCCGCAGGCATTCGGAAAGGGCCACCACCGCGTGCTTGGAAACGCTGTAAATCCCCATCCCTGGGGCCGTGAGCAGACCGGCCATGGACGCCGTGTTGACGATGCAGCCCTCGTAGGCGGGATCGGCGGCGGCCGAGGCGACCATCCTGGGCGTGAAGCTGC
>JAGOEY010000127.1 GCA_017997515.1 Burkholderiaceae bacterium
AACACGCGCTGGAGTTGCGCACCCGTGACCGTGAACGCAAGCTCCTGAAGAAGATTGAGCAGTCCATCCAGCGTATCGATGCCGGCGACTATGGCTACTGCGACGAAACCGGTGAACCGATTGGTGTCGGTCGTTTGTTGGCGCGCCCCACGGCCACCCTGTCGCTGGAAGCCCAGCAGCGCCGTGAGCTCAAACAGAAGATGTTTGGCGATTAGTCTGTAGTGGTCTTATTCACCCCCATAACTGAGCACACCTGATATGGCAAAGGACGAGCTTCCCGGTCTGTTGTCCAAGGTGGTCAAGTTTGTGCGCAACCCCACCACCGACTGGGCCAACCTGTCGGATGTGGACGCGGAGCGTGAAGAAAGCTTCAGCAAACAGCAGCTCAAGGAGATGATTGAGCGCAAGCGCCGCAACGACTTTGTGCGCCGCCGTGAATTTGACCAGCTGCGCAAGCTGCGCAGCCGCGAACCCCACAGTGTCCTGGACCTGGCAGAACGCCCCTCTTTCTTCCAGAGCAGCCTGACGTCACGCCCCGTAGAAGACCGCGCGGGTACGCTCAAGAAGATTGACGAAATTGAAGAGCAGATGTCCCAGCAGTGGTGGCGCACCCACAAGGAGGCAGGCCAGCCCCCGGGTGGCGCGCCGGTGGCCGACGCAGCTGCAGGTGGCTCAGGCATCGCTTATGCCTTAACCGAGGCTGCGGCCCTGGACGGTGTGGAAGCGGGGCCGATGGATGCGGTTTTGCCTGCGGGCGACCTGGCGTTGAACCATTCGACCCCCACCGTGCCAGGCGCTTTGGCGCTGGGTGAGCCCGGTGTATTGGGTGGTATTGGCCTGTACGACCCCATGGCGGGGCTGGATGGGCCTGCTTTTGTCCATGCCCCCGACCTGGAAGAGGCCGCTATCCGTTTCGCCAATGGTGACGTGAAAGGGGCTGAACAGAATTTGCAGGAATTGCTGGCCGCAGACAGCGACGTACAGCATGTCTGGACCGCACTTTTTGACCTGTACCGGGCAACCGGACAACACCCTCCATTTGAAGACGCTGCGCTGGACTACGCCGTGCGCTTTAACCGCTTGGCACCGCTGTGGGCCTCCTTCCCGGACATGCTGGATGCCCTGGTGGTGGGCGCGTCTGGCAGCCCACGGGATGACAAGAACGAGGCGGGTTTCCGCTGGACATGCCCGGCCTCTTTGGGTGCCCATGCAGTCACGGGTTTGTCCGCGCGGCTGACCCGCGCTCCGCAGCCCTGGAGTTTTGACTGGTCGGCGTTAAAGACCATCGAGGTGTCGGCGCTGGACCTGTTGGCCGACCAGTTTGAGCGCTGGAGTGCCGAGCCTGTGCGTTTGCAGTTTGAGGGTGTTGACGTCTTGTTGGCGGTTTTGCGTGACAAAACCCCTGCGGGAGACGCCACGGTGGCACCTGTATGGTGGCGCTTGCGTATGGAGGTGTTGCGCACCACCGGGCAGGCCGAAACCTTCGATCTGACTGCGCTGGAGTACTGCGTGACCTACGAGGTGTCCCCCCCTTCGTGGGTGGATGTGCGGTGTGACTATGTGCCGGTGGGTGCAGGGGCCGAAGTACCGGCGTACGACTCTTTTGTGGGGGTGGTCGCCAGCGAATTCCTGCCCACCTCGTTCATGCAGGACGCACCTGTGGCCAGTGGTGTCACCCAAATCCCGCCGTTGCCCACGGCGGAGCTTGCAGGGCAAATCACCGGGGACGCCAGTGGTGCCTTGGGGGCTTTGGAGTCCTGTGCGCAGGGCGGTGTGCTGGTGGTGGCCTGCGACAAACTCGCCCGGGTGGACTTCTCCGCTGCGGGCTCCATCCTGAACTGGGTGGCGGCACGCCAAGCAGAAGGGTGCCAGGTTGTTTTTTGCAATCTGCACAGCCTGCTCGCTGTGTTTTTTGGTGTTATTGGTATCAATGAACATGCCAAGGTGTTGCCCAGAAAGTGACCCGGTTTCGGGCCACTCCGGCGACGCATCTTTGAGCCGCCTTTCTTCGTGAACCTGCTGCGGCTTCGACCCTAGCGGGCCTGTGCTTGAAGCACCGTATTTCACCCCCACATGGCCACAATGGAACAATTTCACGGCACAACCATCCTCAGCGTGCGCCGCCAGACCGCTGACGGGATCCAGGTCGCCATTGGCGGCGACGGCCAGGTCACGCTGGGCAACATCGTTGTCAAAGGCACGGCACGCAAGGTGCGCAAGCTCTACCACGGCAAGGTGCTGGCGGGTTTTGCGGGGGCCACGGCCGATGCCTTCACCCTCTTCGAGCGCTTCGAGGCCAAACTCGAAAAACACCAGGGCCACCTGACCCGGGCGGCCATCGAGCTGACCAAGGACTGGCGCACCGACCGCGTGCTGCGCCGCCTGGAGGCCATGCTGGCCGTGGCCGACGCCAGCGCCTCCCTCATCATCACCGGCAATGGCGATGTGCTGGAGCCCGAGCAGGGCATCGTCGCCATTGGATCGGGTGGGGCCTATGCACATTCGGCTGCCAAGGCGCTGCTGGTGAACACCGACCTGTCTGCGCAGGACATCGTCAAGAAGTCACTCGAGATTGCGGGTGAGTTGTGTATCTACACCAATATGCACCACACCATCGAGACGCTGTAGCCGTTGCGCAGCGTGTGATGCTATTTAATTCATAGCTGCTGGCGCTTATAAATAAAGCGCCAGAGGCCTATTTTGTATTGAAAAACAGGCAGACACCCATGTCCTCCATGACCCCGCAGGAAATCGTCTCCGAACTCGACCGCCACATCGTGGGCCAGGCCAGCGCCAAACGTGCCGTGGCCATTGCGCTGCGCAACCGTTGGCGCCGCCAGAACGTGGATGTGGCCCTGCGCCACGAAATCACACCCAAGAACATCCTCATGATCGGCCCCACGGGCGTGGGCAAGACCGAGATCGCCCGCCGCCTGGCCCGTTTGGCGGATGCTCCCTTCATCAAGGTCGAAGCCACCAAGTTCACCGAGGTGGGGTATGTTGGCAAGGATGTGGATTCCATCATCCGCGACCTGGCTGAAATTGCCGTCAAACAGACGCGTGAGACCGAAATGCGCAAGGTACGCCTGCGCGCCGAAGATGCCGCCGAAGACCGCATTCTGGATATCCTGATTCCACCGGCCCGTTCTGTGGGCGGCACGGACGCAGCCTCCACCAGCGGTGACGGTGCGGCACGCCAGGTGTTTCGCAAGAAGCTGCGGGAAGGTGCGCTGGACGACAAGGATATCGAAATCGATGTCGCCGACACCCCACCCCAGATGGAGCTGATGGGGCCTGCGGGCATGGAGGAAATGACCGAGCAGCTGCGTGGCATGTTCAGCCAGATGGGGGCTGGCAAACGCAAAACCCGCAAGCTCAAGATTGCCGAGGCCATGAAGCTGCTGCTCGATGAAGAGGCAGCGAAACTCGTCAACGAAGAAGACATTCGCAGCCAGGCCATCACCAATGCCGAACAAAACGGCATCGTGTTTCTGGACGAGCTGGACAAGGTCACCTCGCGCAGTGAGGGCAGTGGGGCAGAGGTGTCGCGCCAGGGCGTGCAGCGGGACTTGCTGCCGCTGGTGGAGGGCACGGCGGTGTCGACCAAATACGGCACCATCAAGACCGACCACATCCTGTTCATCGCCTCGGGGGCGTTCCACCTGAGCAAACCCAGCGACCTGATTCCTGAACTGCAGGGCCGGTTCCCGATCCGGGTCGAACTGCAGTCGCTGTCGGTGCAGGACTTTGAGGCCATCCTCACCCAGACACATGCCTCGCTGGTGCGCCAGTACCAGGCACTGCTGGCTACCGAGGGCATCACGCTCGAGTTTCTGCCCGAAGGGATTACCCGCCTGGCCCACATCGCGTTCGAAGTGAATGAGCGCACCGAAAACATTGGTGCACGGCGGCTTTCCACTGTGATGGAGCGCCTGCTCGACGACGTGAGTTTTGGTGCGACCTACATGCAAGGGCAGACGGTATCGGTGGATGCCGCGTACGTGGATGCCCGCTTGAAGCAGCTGAGCCAGGACGAAGATTTGTCGCGCTACATTCTTTGACAATCGCTGGTGCGTTCAGGCACTACATTCACAGGCCGTTCTAAGTGCTTAATTTAGAACGGTTTTTGCTTTTTTGTGCATTCAAATGTTTCGCTAAGTCCTTGATTTCATTGCAAAAAAATGCGATGCGGCCCTTGCGGCACTTTTTTTTCCTGATACAGTGCAAAAAAGTGCAATTAAGTGGTGGAAAGTGCCATTTTTGGCCCCATCCAGCCACCCAGTGGCTTCACCATTACCCAAAGGTCCTCCGCCGTGTTTCAAGGGGCTTCGTCTCTCAGTCTCGATGCAAAGGGTCGGCTCTCCGTGCCGACCCGGCACCGTGACGTCCTGAGTGCGACGGCGGCAGGCCAGTTGACCATCACCAAACACCCGCACGGCTGCCTGATGGTGTTCCCGCGCCCCGAGTGGGAGAAGTTCCGCGAACGTATCGCGGCTCTGCCCATGGACGCCCAGTGGTGGAAGCGTATCTTCCTGGGCAACGCCATGGATGTGGACCTGGACGGTACCGGACGGATCCTGGTGTCTCCAGAGTTGCGCGAAGCGGCAGGTATTGCCAAAGATGCTGTGTTGCTTGGTATGGGCAACCACTTTGAGTTGTGGGACAAGTCCACCTACGACGCCCAGGAAGCGAAGGCCATGCAGGGTGCCATGCCCGATGTCTTCAAGGACTTTTCTTTCTGAAGGCTGGCAGTGGATAACGCGTGGCAACATACCACCGTTCTGTTGAGCGAAGCGGTTGACTCTCTCCTCAACAGTGCGGACAACACCGACGGCACACCCGTGCTGCGTACCGGCACCTACGTCGACGCAACATTTGGCCGTGGCGGCCATTCACGCCGCATCCTTGCGCAGCTGGCCCCCGAGGGGCGCCTGATCGCTTTCGACAAAGACCTGGATGCCATAGCCGAGGCGGGGCGTATGGATGACGCCCGTTTCTCGATCCGGCACGAAGGTTTTCGCCACCTGGGTGAATTGCCAGACGCCAGTGTGGCGGGTGTGCTGCTGGACCTGGGCATCAGTTCGCCCCAGATCGACAACCCCGCGCGGGGTTTCAGTTTCCGATTCGACGGCCCACTTGACATGCGCATGGACACCACGCGCGGCGAAAGTGTGGCCGACTGGCTGGCCGGTGCAGACGTGCAGCAAATTGCGGAGGTGGTACGTGACTATGGCGAAGAACGGTTTGCTGTTCAGGTTGCAAAGGCGATTGTTGCTCGCCGAACAGAGCGGGGTCCGATTACAAGCACCGCAGAACTGGCCGACGTCGTGGCTGGCGCGGTCAAGACCCGCGAGTCGGGGCAGAGTCCTGCAACGCGCACATTTCAGGCTCTTCGGATTTTCATCAACGCCGAGCTTGAAGAGCTCCAGCAGGCGTTAGAGGCGTGCCTGCGGGTTTTGCAGCCCGGTGGGCGGCTGGTGGTGATCAGCTTCCATTCGCTGGAAGACCGCATCGTTAAACAGTTCATTGCCCAGCATGCGCGCGACGCGTATGACCGCCGCGACCCGTTTGCCGCGCCCAAGGCCATGAAGCTGCGCGCCATCGACCGCATCAAGCCCAGTGCGGCCGAGGTTGCGGCCAACCCGCGCGCGCGCAGCGCCATCATGCGTGTGGCAGAGCGCACCGAGGTGCCGGCATGA
>JAGOEY010000128.1 GCA_017997515.1 Burkholderiaceae bacterium
CGCAGCGCCAGGGGCGACACGTCAACCAACTTGTCGGTGGGCATCTTCTCTCCGTCTTCCGTGAGCAGCGTGGTGTCTGCTACAGCTTCCGTGGATGCTGCCGGGGCCTCGTTCGCCCGTTCTGCTTGGCTATTGTGTGCAGAACGGGCTACAGAAAAGAATAGAAGCACCGGAACGGTATCTTCCGGTCTCCCCAGTAATCAGACGCATCGCGGAAGATGTCGAGCAGCTGCTCACGTGCTTCCTTGTCGAACTTGGCATGGGCCGGAATCTGCTCCAGCACCACGATAAAACCAGGCTGTGGGCCCGATTTGTGCAACGGGTCGGTCATGCAGTCGTACAGCGCGTCAAAGTTCTTGCCGAAATGGGTCGGGAAGGTGAATTGCGCTGCGATCATGTCCAGCACGTCCTGCTTGGACTGTGCGTTGGCCAAATTGGCGTACAAGAAGTGGTGACCCAGGCCTTGTGCGGCATCCTGCAGATCCTGCACGCGAAATGCGCGGATCGATTGCACGATGTTGGTTCGCACGTTGCGTAGCGGTGTTTCCATCTCTTTACGAAGTGGTGTGTCCATCTCCGCGCTCTCTCTCTTAAGTCAATCAAACCGTGGCGGCTTGGGAAGCCGTAAACCGGCCGGCTATTTATCAGCCGGCATCTATCTCTACTGAATCTGCATCAGTCGACAATTTTGCGAAAACTCGCGTAATGGTCGGCCGTGTAGTAACACGTGGCGGGTGCCGTTGCCGCGCCTCCACACACGATACGCCGGGCACCGCGGTTGCGTGCGCCTGGCGTCTTGACGGTGTATTCGCGGTAATAACCCCGCTGGTAGGCGGGCAGCAAACGTTCGCGGTTTCCGAATACGGTGCCATCCTTGTCGTAAGGAAAAGGCCCTCCCTGGCGGATCAGCCGGTAGGTCGTTCGACCTTGGGGGGGTAACTCTGTGACGGCGACGGTCTCAAGACCGGAGTCTCCCGGCGTTTGCCGTGCATGCACCGGAACGGTGCAAACCGCCGCTGCCAGCAAACCTGCAACACAAACCCACTTCCGTGCGTTTGCCCGGATGGCCGCAGCCTTCAACATGGATGTACCTTTCGGGAACCTCGGGTTAACCCGAAAATTTCAAGGCGCTAGTGTGCCGCAAGCGCCCCCAAAATGCAAGCGGCTGCCCAATAATTGGGCAGCCGCCTGGGGGTGAAAGGATGGATAAAGTTAGTGCTTGCTATTGTCCACCCGCTTAACGGGCGACATTGGCGTCCGCCACGGTGAGGGCTGTCATATTCACAATTCGCCGCACCGTCGCACTGGCAGTGAGGATATGCACGGGTGCTGCGGCACCCAGCAGCACCGGGCCAATGGCAATGTTGCCGCCGGCTGCGGTTTTGAGCAGGTTGTAAGAAATGTTGGCCGCGTCCAAATTAGGGAATACCAGCAGGTTGGCGTCCCCGGCCAGTGCGCTGTGGGGCATCACGGAGGTGCGTTGTTTGCCGTCCAGTGCGATGTCGCCGTGCATTTCGCCGTCCACTTCCAGCCACGGGGCCTGCACCCGCAGCAGATCCAGCGTCTGGCGCATCTTGATGGCGCTGGGCTGGTTGCTGGTGCCAAAGTTGGAGTGGGACAGCAAGGCCGCTTTGGGCTTCAGGCCAAAACGCATCATTTCCTCGGCCGCCATGGTGGTGATTTCGGCCAGCTCTTCGGGCGACGGGTCGTAGTTGACGTGGGTGTCAACCAGGAACACCTGGCGGTCGGGCAACAGCAGGCCGTTCATACACGCATACACCGGCACATCCTGGGGGGTGCTGTCGCAGCCGCCGGGGCGCTTGCCGATCACCTGGTCGATGTAGTGCAGGTGGGTGTGGGTGGTGCCCCAGGTGCCGCAGATCAGGCCGTCCACTTCGCCCTTGTGCAGCAACATGGCACCAATCAGCGTCAGGCGGCGGCGCATTTCGATCTTGGCAACCTGCACCGTGATGCCTTTGCGTTCGGTCATGCGGTGGTAGGTCTGCCAGAAGTCGCGGTAGCGGTGGTCTTGTTCGACGTTGACCACGTCGTAGTCCAGCTCTTCCTTCAGGCGCAGGCCGAACTTTTCGATACGCTGTGCAATGATGGCCGGGCGGCCGATGAGTGTGGGGCGGGCCACACCTTCGTCCACCACGATCTGTGCGGCGCGCAGCACACGTTCTTCTTCGCCTTCGCTGTAGGCCACGCGTTTTTTCGGCGCACGTTTGGCGGCGTCGAAAATCGGCTTCATGGTGGTGCCCGAGGCATACACAAAGCTCTGCAGGGTGTCGCGGTACGCGTCCAGGTCGGTGATGGGCCGGGTGGCCACGCCGCTTTCCTCGGCCGCCTTGGCAACCGCGGGAGCGATCTTCATCATCAGGCGCGGATCGAACGGCTTGGGGATCAGGTATTCAGGGCCAAACGTGAGTTTTTCACCCGCATACGCTGCGGCCACCACTTCACTTTGTTCGGCCTGGGCCAGCTCGGCGATGGCGTACACCGCGGCCACTTCCATCTCGTCGGTGATGGTGGTCGCACCACAGTCCAGCGCGCCGCGGAAGATGTAGGGGAAACACAGGACGTTGTTGACTTGGTTCGGGTAGTCGCTGCGGCCGGTGGCCATGATGATGTCGTCGCGCACGGCGTGGGCATCTTCGGGCGCGATTTCAGGGTTGGGGTTGGCCAGCGCAAAAATGACCGGGCGTGGTGCCATCTTGGCCACCATCTCGGGCTTGAGCACACCACCGGCCGACAGGCCGAGGAACACATCAGCCCCTTCGATGATTTCTGCCAGTTTGCGTGCGTCGGTCTTCTGCATGTACTGGCGCTTGTCGTCGTCCATCAGCTCTTCGCGGCCCTCGTAGACCACACCGGCCAGGTCGGTCACAAACACGTTTTCGCGCTGCAGGCCCACCTTGAGCAGCAGGTTCAGGCAGGCCAGCGCCGCAGCGCCCGCACCCGAGGTGACGAGTTTGACCTTGGTAATGTCCTTGCCCGCGACCTTGAGGCCGTTGACCATGGCCGCCGCAACGGTGATGGCCGTGCCGTGCTGGTCGTCATGGAACACCGGGATCTTCATACGTTTGCGCAGTTCGCGCTCCACATAGAAGCAGTCGGGTGCCTTGATGTCTTCGAGGTTGATGGCGCCAAACGTGGGCTCCAGCGCGGCAATCACCTCGACCAGTTTGGCCGGGTCTTTTTCGTCGATTTCGATGTCGAACACATCAACACCGGCGAACTTCTTGAACAAAACGCCTTTGCCCTCCATCACCGGCTTGGAGGCCAGCGGGCCAATGTCGCCCAAGCCCAACACAGCCGTGCCGTTGGTGATGACACCCACCAGGTTGCCACGGCTGGTGTATTTGAAGGCGTTGTTCGGGTCTTTGACGATTTCTTCGCAGGGGGCCGCCACACCGGGGGAGTAGGCCAGCGCCAGGTCACGCTGGTTGACAAGCTGCTTGGTTGCCGCGATGGCAATCTTGCCGGGCCGGGGGAGCGCATGGTACTCAAGGGCTGCACGGCGCAGTTCAGCGCGTTTTTCTTCTGTATTCACCGTTGTCATCCAGAGTCTCCTGCGGGTCGTCAGCTTGTGTAAGGTTCGTGATTGTAGACCCGGCCTGTCACCTGGGCGTCTGTGGAAAACCGCAATACGGGGCAATGCGGCTTTGACTTTCTGCGCCGTAATCGGGCGTGGTTTGCCGTGCTGGTGGAGGCGTGGTGCGGCGGCTGTATTATCGGCGCCGTACCCCCGTTCAACCGCTGCAGGAGCTTCGCCATGGCCTTGATGGACTTCATCCGCAAACAGTTCATAGACATCATCCAGTGGACCGAGTCCAGCGACGGCACACTGGCCTGGCGCTTCCCGATGGCGGACATGGAAATCCAGAACGGTGCCTCACTCACCGTGCGTGAGTCGCAGGTTGCCATCTTCGTGAACGAGGGCCAGGTCGCCGACGTGTTTGGCCCCGGCATGTACAAACTCACCACGCAGACGCTGCCGGTGCTGACCTACCTGAAGAACTGGGACAAACTCTTTGAGTCCCCGTTCAAGAGCGACGTGTACTTCTTCAGCACGCGCCAGCAGATCGACCAAAAATGGGGCACGCCCCAGCCCATCACCATCCGCGACAAGGACTTTGGCGCGGTGCGCCTGCGCGCGTTTGGCAACTACGCCTTCCGTGTGGCCGACCCCAAGGCATTCCACACCGAAATCTCGGGTACCCGCGACATCTATTCAGTGGCGGACCTGGACGGCCAGCTGCGTGGCCTGGTGCTGCAGAACATCAGCAACGCCATCGCCAGCAGCGGCCTGCCGTTCCTCGACCTGGCGGCCAACCAGATCATGTTTGCCGACGCGCTGGCGCAGCAGCTCAAACCCGAGTTCACCAAACTCGGCATCCAGCTCGACAGCCTGACGGTGCAAAGTGTGTCGCTGCCCGAAGAGCTGCAAAAGATCCTCGACCAGAAGATTGGCATGGGTATGGTCGGCAACGACATGGGCAAGTTCATGCAGTACCAGACGGCGCAGGCCATCCCCAAATTCGCCGAAGGCGGCGGTGGCGGTGGCAGCGGTATTGCGGGCGACGCCATGGGCCTGGGTGCTGGTGTGGCGCTGGGCCAGGTGCTGGCGCAAAACCTTGCGCAGGGCCTGCAAGGTGGTGGCGCTGCTGCTGCGGCACAGGCCGCCCCTGCGGCTGCAGTGGGCGTCAAGGCCGAAGACGTGATGGCCACGCTGGAGAAGCTGGGCGACCTCAAGTCCAAAGGCATCCTGACGCAGGAAGAGTTCGACAGCAAAAAGGCCGAGCTGCTGAAAAAGCTGATCTGATTTGCTATTGAAATAATAGCTGCTCGCGCACACCCCGTGTGCGCCAGAGGCCAAAAACGCTTCAAAAATGGCCACCGACGCCCCCCAACGCCACTACCGGGCACCGTGCCCCGGCTGCGGCGCGCCGGTTGAATTCCGCAGCGCCCAAAGCACCCACGCCGTCTGCCCGTACTGCCAGAGCACCGTCGTGCGCGACGGCGAGGTGCTGGCGCGTGTGGGCAAGATGGCCGAGCTGTTTGACGACCACAGCCCGCTGCAGCTCATGGCCAGTGGCCGCTTCACCGCAGGCGGGGTGGACCAGCCGTTCACCCTGATCGGGCGGCTGCAGTACAAGTCGTCCAACGGCGTGTGGACCGAGTGGAACGCCATCCTGAACGACGGCACCACCGCGTCGCTGAGTGAAGACAACGGCGCTTACGTGTTCTCGCGCCCGCTGGATGTGCAGCGTGTGTTGCCTGCGGCCGAGCAGTTCCGCGTGGGCATGACCACGGCCATCAACGGCAAGCCCTACAGCGTGGCGTTCAACGAGCAGGTGGTGCTGCTGTCGGCCCAGGGTGAGCTGCCCAAGCTGCCACCGCTGGGCCAACCGTTTTCGGTGGTGGAGCTGCGCAGCCCCGAAGGTGAAGTGCTCAGCATCGACTACGGCCCGGTATCTGCGGTGGGGGCCGCAGGGGCAGCAGCAAGCACGGCGGTGTCCGCAGGGCGCGCCGTGTTGCTCGAAGACCTGCAGTTCACCGGCCTGAAAGACGAGTCCGCCCGCGAAGAAAAAGGCCGCCAGTTTGCGTGCCCCCACTGCGGCTCCGCCGTGTCGGTGCTGCTGGACACCAGCAAAAGTATCACCTGCCGCGCGTGCAACAGCCTCATTGACCTGA
>JAGOEY010000013.1 GCA_017997515.1 Burkholderiaceae bacterium
GTCCTTCGTGCTCTAGCTTTGGGACACACGCAGCGACGGCGCAAACACGTTGGCCACCACTTCGCCAAACGGGCCGCTCAGCGTGGTGCCCGGGGCTTTGCCCTGCAACGTGTTCTGCACACGGCGTGGCAGCAGCGGGAACACCAGCTCGGCAAAACGGTAGGCCTCTTCCAGGTGCGGGTAACCGGACAACACAAAGGTGTCGATGCCCAGGTCGGCGTATTCCTCGATACGTGCGGCCACCGTCTTGGCATCCCCTACCAGGGCCGTGCCCGCACCACCACGCACCAGGCCGACACCGGCCCAGAGGTTGGGGCTGATTTCCAGCTCGGCACGGGTGCGTTTGCTGCCGCCCTGGTGCAACGCGGCCATACGGCGCTGGCCTTCGGAATCCATCTTTGCAAACGCGGCCTGTGCACGGGCCACCGTGTCGTCGTCCAGGCGGCTGATCAGGCTGTCGGCTGCACGCCAGGCTTCGTCTTCCGTCTCGCGCACGATGACGTGCAGTCGGATGCCGAACTTGACGGTGCGGCCCAGTTTTGCCGCACGTGCGCGCACGTCAGCGACCTTCTTCGCAACCTCTGCCGGGGGCTCACCCCAGGTCAGGTACGCATCCACCTGCTCGGCAGCCAGGTCGTGGGCCGCAGCCGACGAACCACCGAAGTACACCGGGGGATGCGGCTTTTGCACGGGTGGGTAAAACAGCTTGGCGCCTTTGACACGCAGGTGTTTGCCGTCGAAATCGTAGGCCTCACCACCGTGGCTGCGGGCCAGGATTTCGCGCCAGATACGGATGAACTCGGCCGACTGCTCGTAACGCGCAGCATGGTCCAGGAACACACCGTCACCTTCCAGCTCAGCCTGGTCACCACCGGTCACCAGGTTCACCAGCAGGCGGCCGCCAGACAGGCGGTCAAACGTGGCGGCCATACGTGCGGCCAGTGCGGGCTCGTGCAGGCCGGGGCGCACGGCCACCAGAAATTTCAGGCGCTGGGTGGCACCAATCAGGCTCGACGCGATGACCCACGGGTCTTCACACGACCGCCCGGTGGGGATCAACACGCCTTCATACCCCAGCCGGTCTGCCGCACCGGCCACCTGCTGCAGGTAACCCAAGTCCACCTGGCGCGCACCTTCACTGGTGCCCAGGTAACGGCTATCGCCATGGGTGGGGAGAAACCAAAAAACTTGCATCGTCAGACTCCGTCAAATCGCAAAAAACAAACCACCTACCGACGCCTGGGCGGACAGTGCACGGTGCATACGCCGGGCTGCACGTGCCGCCCGTGTGGTGCCGAGCCTTTTGCGCGGGGGGCATGGCGTGGGTTGGATGGAGAGCACCGGCACACCCCAGGCGTGTACGGTGGTGGCAAGCACCCGCGCGGCCTGCTCGCGCAAGGCGCTGGGGATGTGCTGTGGCTCGGTCATGGTGTGTGCCTCAGGCCAGTCCCGCCGCCGCGGCTTCCAGCACGTTGATGCGCTTGGGAATCAGCTTCAGGTCGAAAAAGGTGTCGGCAATTTTTTGCTGCTCACCCAGGATGGCTTTGGTAATGGGCGTGGTGCCAAACTTCTGGCGGGACACCGACAGCTCCAGCACGGGCCGTGGAATGCCAAACAGCTGCGACAACTCAGCTGCCAGCGCGCTGCGGTTGGCGGCACCCCACTGGTCCACCTTGTCCAGCTCTTCAATCACCACCTTGAGCACATCGGCGTTTTTGTCGACATACCCCAGTGACGAGAAGTAGTACGCACGGTTGCCCACCACACCGGTGGCATCTGCCAGCACCGTGGCGTCCAGCGCCTTCTCGGCGGCAGCAAGGAACGGGTCCCAGATCACCCAGGCATCGACCGAGCCCTTTTCAAATGCCGCACGGGCGTCCGACGGTGGCAGGAACACAGGGTTCACGTCGGCGTAGGTCAGGCCATGTTTTTCGAGCAGCTTCACCAGGAAGTAATGCACGTTGCTGCCTTTGTTCAGCGCAATCTTCTTGCCCTTCAGGTCGGCCACCGTCTTGATGGCGGAACCCTTGGGCACCAGCACCGCTTCGGATGCGGGGCGTGGCACGGTGGCCCCCACGTAGGCCAGCGGGGCACCGGCGGCCTGGGCAAAAATCGGGGGCGCTTCACCCACGTCGCCGAAGTCGATGGAACCGACGTTCAGGGCCTCCAGCTGCACGGGCCCGGCCGTGAACTCGGTCCACTTGACGGTCACACCCAGGGGGGCCAGGCGTTTTTCCAGGGTGCCACGGCCCTTGAGCAAACTCAGCAGGCCTTTCTGGTGGCCGATACGCAACTCACGCGGAGCGCCTTGGGCCAACGCGGAGAACGATGCCAGTGACGGCAGTGTGATGGCGGCGACTGCGCCCTGCACAAGGCGGCGGCGCTGGGAAGAAAAATGGGACATGGTGTGTTCCTTCGCTGGACGGGAGCGATCAGGGTTGCGCACGAACAATCGCGTCGCTGACCTTGATGGGTTTCGGAATCAGCTTGAGTTCGAAAAAGGTGTCGGCAATACGCTGCTGGTCAGCGGCCACCGCGGCACTGATCGGTTTGACGTTGAACTCATACCGGCGCAGTGCCAGCTCCACCACGTCCACCGGCAGGCCTTGCAGCGGTGCAATCAGTTCGGCGGCCTGGCGCAGGTTCTTCTTGAGCCAGATGCCCTGGGTGACAGAGTCTTCAAACAGGGCTTCGATCACCTTGGGGTTTTTAGTGACAAAACCCCTCTCACCCAGGTAGTACTGGTAGTTGTTCACCACATTGGGCGTGCCGTCGGCCAGCACACGGGCACCGGTGGCTTTTTCTGCCGCAGCCTGGAACGGATCCCAGATCACCCAGGCGTCCACGTTTTTGCTCTCGAAAGCGGCACGGCCGTCAGCGGGTGCCAGGTAGATAGGCTGGATGTCGGTGATCTTCAGGCCGTGTTTCTCCAGCTGTTTGACCAACAGGTAGTGCACGTTGCTGCCCTTGTTCAGCGCAACCTTCTTGCCCTTCAGGTCGGCCACCGTTTTGATGGGGGAATCCTTGGTCACCAGAATCGCTTCGGCCTGTGGCGCTGCCGGGTCGTTGCCGATGTAGATGAACTTGGCTCCTGCGGCCTGTGCAAAGATAGGCGGCGCTTCACCCACATAACCCACGTCCACCGCACCCACGTTCAGGCCTTCCAGCAATTGGGGGCCCGCTGGAAATTCCACCCACTTCACACCAAAACCCAGTGGGGCCAGGCGTTTTTCCAGCGAGCCCTGGGCCTTTTGCAGAACAAACAGGCTGGCCGACTTCTGGTAACCAATACGCAACTCGGGCTTGCTCTGGGCCTGCGCCACCGGCATGGCCAAAAAGGTGGTGATCAGCGTGGCAGCAGCCACCACCACAGCACCAATACCGAGATTTCGCAGGGTTTGGGGCCAACGCCGTGGCGTGGAGGAATGGGCGAGGGTCATGGCAAATCCTTGATCAAAAACGGTTCGGACAAAAAACGGAGGCAAAGCTGCGCCCCGGCCCTGCTCAGGGCCTGTTCACAAGGGCGAAGAAATCGGTTGCGGTGCAGTACCGCCGCATGTCAAACGCTACATCGCACGCGCGAGAAATGGATCGGCTCGAAACCGCTGGCGGGTGAGCGCAGGCCGGCCGCAGCCAGTGCGGACACCGCGTCGTCCAACCGCAGGGCAATGTCTGCATTCACGTTGTAGGCCCCCTCGGGGGTCAGCGTGATCTGTGCCTCGGTGGCATAAATGCCCGGCAGGATGTGCCGCGCGCCGAGTGACTGCAGCACCGGGCGCAGCGCGTAGTCCAGCGCCAGCATGTGGTGCGGGCTGCCCCCCGTGGCCAGCGGCAGCACCAGCTTGTCTTTGAACGCAGACTGCGGCAACAGGTCCAGAAACACCTTCAAAAACCCGCTGTAAGCCGCCTTGTACACCGGCGTGGCCACCACAATGGCCTGCGCCCGCGCCACCTGGTCAATGGCCTGGCTCACACTGCGGTGGGTCACATCGGCCAGCAACAAGGCCTGTGGCGACAGGTCACGGATGTGCACCTGGTCCAGATGCGCCCCCCGCCCCGCCAACCGCTGCCCCGCCGCATCCAGCAAAGCCGCAGAACGCGAACGCTCCGAAGGACTACCCGCAATCAAAAGTACCGTCATGGTGAAGAGGCTTATCTGGTTATAAAAAAACAAAACTGTGGGTGCCGAACCGCGTGCAAAGTGCGAAGCACAAGCACGTCATCCAGCAAACACCGCGGAACTGGCTCTGCCAGGCCGCTGGTGTTGCCCCCTGCAAGGGGGTAGGAGTAGCGGATACGCAAGTCCGCGAAGCCTGGGGGTGTACTTACTTATTCGTGTAAATCTGGTCGAACGAGCCGCCATCCGCAAAGTGCGCCTTGTCCGCTTTGGCCCAGCCACCAAAAGCCTGGTCAATGGTGAACAGCGAGATCTTGGCGAACTGCTTGTCGTACTTGGCCTTGGCCTTTTCCGACGTGGGGCGGTAGAAGTTGCGGCCTGCAATGTCCTGGCCTTCGTCGGAGTACAGGTGCTTCAGGTATTCCTCGGCCACGGCACGGGTGCCCTTGCGGTCCACCACCTTGTCGACCACAGCCACACTGGGCTCGGCCAGGATCGAGAGCGACGGTGCCACGATTTCAAACTTGTCCGGGCCAAACTCCTTCAGCGCCAGGAAAGCCTCGTTTTCCCAGGCCAGCAACACATCACCCACACCACGCTGCACAAAGGTGATGGTGGAGCCACGGGCACCCGTGTCGAGCACCGGCACGTTCTTGAACAGGTTGCCCACAAATTCCTTGGCCTTGGCGTCACTGCCGCCATTCTTGCGCTTGGCGAATTCCCACGCGGCCAGGTAGTTCCAGCGCGCACCGCCCGACGTCTTGGGGTTGGGGGTGATGACCTGCACGCCGGGCTTGATCAGGTCGTCCCAGTCCTTCAGGCCCTTGGGGTTGCCCTTTTTGACCAGGAACACGATGGTCGAGGTGTAAGGTGCCGAGTTGAGCGGCAGGCGTTTTTGCCAGTCGGCCTTGAGCAGGCCACCGTTGGTGACCAGTGCGTCAATGTCACCGCCCAGCGCCAGAGTGGCCACGTCGGCGTCGATGCCGTCAATGATGGAGCGGGCTTGTTTGCCCGAGCCACCGTGCGATTGTTTGATTGCCACGTCCTGGCCCGATTTGGCCTTCCAGTGTTTGGCAAAGGCCGCGTTGTACTCGACGTACAACTCACGCGTCGGGTCGTACGACACGTTGAGCAGGTTGACCTGCTGTGCCAACGCCGGTACGGCGGACAGGGTCAAGACGCTGGCCACGGCGGCAGCGAGAGGAAACTTGATAAAGTTGCGGCGAATGGTCATGGGTTTCTCAGTGGTGTTGTGAAGCAATGCCACGGATTCTGGAAGCCCTGAACCAAAACTGGAACGACTGAGTTTTCAGTTTGTTATTCGAAAAACATCTAAGCCCATCCACAAGGGCACCAAAGGTACACACATGGCACGTATGGTCAACTGCATCAAACTCGGCACGGAAGCCGAGGGACTCGACTTCCCACCCTACCCTGGTGAGCTGGGCAAGAAGCTCTGGGAAAGTGTGAGTAAACAGGCCTGGGCCGACTGGATGAAGCAGCAAACCATGCTGGTGAACGAAAACCGCCTGAACCTGGCCGACCAACGCGCCCGTGAATACCTGAAGCGCCAGATGGAAAAACACTTCTTTGGTGACGGCGCCGACGTCGTGCAAGGCTACGTTCCTCCGGCGGCCTGACATCCTCCTGCCCCGCTGGTGTCTGAACCCATCAACTGGCTGCCCGACGGCACCCCTTTCAGCCCCCGCTTCAACGACCGTTACCGCAGCGAAACCGGCGGCATGACCCAGGCCCGCGATGTGTTTCTGCACGGCTGCGGCCTGCCCGCGGCGTGGGCGGGTGCGCCGCAGTGGCGCATTCTGGAAACCGGCTTTGGCCTGGGCCTGAACTTCCTGGTCACCTGGGCTGCCTGGAAGGCCGACCCGGCCCGCCCCCGGCTGCTGCATTTTGTGTCGGTCGAAGCCTTCCCTGCCAGCGCGGACGACCTGCTGCAGGCGGTACAGGCCCACCCCGAGCTGCTGCCGCTGGCTGAGCAGCTCCATGCGCAATTTCATGCCTTGACGCCGGGCTTTCACCGACTGGTATTTGAAAACGGCCAGGTGCTGCTGACCTTGTGTGTGGGTGACGCCAAAGCCATGCTGCGCGAGCAGTTTTTTGCGGCGGATTCGGTCTACCTGGACGGCTTCAGCCCCCAGCGCAACCCCGACATCTGGGACGAACACACCCTCAAGGCTGTGGCCCGCTGCTGCCGCCGGGGCACCCGCGTGGCCACCTGGACGATTGCGCGAAGCGTGCGCGACGGCCTCAGCCAATGTGGCTTCACGGTGCAGAAAGTGCCCGGTGTGCCGCCCAAACGCGACAACCTGCAGGCCGAATTCAACCCACGCTGGGAACCCCGCCGCGCCCCCGGCATGGCCGCCTTGCCGGTCGATGTGCGGCCTGGCACCTGCCTGGTGGTCGGGGCCGGGCTGGCCGGTGCCTCCGTGGCCGCAAGCCTGGCGCGGCGTGGATGGCAGGTGCAGGTGCTGGACGCCGGGGCCACACCCGCCGCTGGTGCGTCCGGCCTGCCTGCGGGTGTGCTGGCACCCCATGTGTCGCCCGACGACAGCCTGCTGTCGCGCCTGTCACGCGCCGGGGTGCGCGCCACGCTGCAGCAGGCACACACCCATCTGGCGCAGGGTGTGGACTGGCAGCCCAGCGGTGTGCTGGAACACCGTGTGGACGGATCCCCCGGCATAGGTGCAGCAGCCAACGCCAGCAGCCAGCCCGCCAGCGCCACCACCCTGGCCGCAGCAGGCCTGCCGCCCGACGCGGTGGGCTGCTGGCACAGCCCGGCGGGCTGGATCAAACCGGCACAGCTGGTACAGGCCCTGCTGGCACAGCCCGGCATCCACTTTGTGCCCCACACCCCCGTGGCGCAGCTGGTGCCTGAGCCGGATGGCTGGCAGGCGCAGGACTCCCACGGCCAGCTGCTGGCCCGCGCCGACATGGTGGTGGTGGCCGCTGCGTGTGCATCGGGCAAAGTGTTTGGCAGCGCGTTGGGCCACCCACTGCCACTGCACCCCATTCGCGGGCAGATGTCGTGGGGGCTGCGGGCGGCTGACGGGAGTGATGACACCTGCTTCCCGCCCTTCCCGGTCAACGGCGACGGCACCCTGGTGCCCGCCGTGCCCACCGCCAACGGGCTGGCCTGGTATGCCGGGGCCACGTTCGAGCGCAGCTGCGCCGACCCCGTGCCCGACGCCGCCACCCAGGCCCGGAACCACCAGGCCAACTTCACCCGCCTGCAAACCCTGCTGCCCGGCACCGCACAGCACCTGGCCGGTGTGTTTGCCGACCCCGCAGCACTGCACAGCTGGAGCCAGGTGCGCTGTGCCTCACACGACCGCCTGCCGCTGGTGGGGCCCGTCGCCCATGTGTATCCCGGCCTGTGGCTCAGCACCGCCATGGGCTCACGCGGCATCAGCCTGGCCGTGTTGTGTGGTGAGTTGCTGGCCGCTCGCCTGCATGGTGAGCCGCTGCCGCTGGAGCTGCGGCTGGCGCAGGCGCTGGGGGTGGAGCGCCTTGCTTAGCTTATTTACAGCATCAAAACAGCCTCTGGCGCTTACCCTACCTGCGCAATAAGCTATCAATAAAATAGCAAAAAATACCCACACAGAGCCGACACGGCCGGTTTATCAGGCTATCCGGTTGTTTCTATATGCCAAATCCCACATAGCACCATCACCAAAATGTAGTTTGGGATATGAAGGGCCGCCGCTACAGTCTGGCCCCTATGCATGATTTGGCGTTTGTTTTTGCGGGTTTTGTGGTCGGGGTGATCGTGGGGCTGACGGGTGTTGGCGGCGGCTCACTCATGACACCGATCCTGATTTTTTTCTTTGGCGTGAAGCCGTACCTGGCCATTGGCACCGACCTGCTGTTTGCCGCGTTCACCAAAATGGGCGGCACCATCAGTTTTGCGCGCCAGCGCATGGTGCCGTGGCGGGTGGTGGGCCAGCTGTGCCTGGGCAGTGTGCCTGCGTCTTTGTTAACCCTGTATGTGCTGCACACCGTAGGGCCCGCCAACCCCAAAGTGCAGGCCATCATGACCAGCACGCTGGGTGTGGCGCTGCTGCTGACGGCGGCCGCTACCCTGTACAAAGCCGTACGCGGCAAACAGTTGCCACGCGCTGTGGCCGAAGGCCAGCTGGACGCCGCGCTGCGGCCCCGCCACTGGAGCCTGCCGCTGCTGTTTGGCGCGGTGATTGGCACGCTGGTCACACTCACCTCGGTGGGTGCGGGTGCCATTGGTGTCACCGTGCTGCTGCTGCTCTACCCGCTGCTGCCGCTGCACCGCATCATTGCCGCCGACGTGGCCTATGCCGTGCCGCTGACCCTGGTGGCAGGCCTGGGCCATGCGTCACTCGGCTCGGTGGACTGGGCGCTGCTGCTCAAGCTGCTGGCCGGGTCGATTCCCGGCATCTGGCTGGGCTCGCGCCTCACCGCCAAATCGCCCGAGCGGCTGGTACGCTCGCTGCTTTCCGTTTTGCTGGCCTATGCAGGTGCCAAGCTGATAACCATTTGAATCGACTCACGAACCCGCGCAAAAACAAATTCCCCTGAAAAGCGCTCGCTCTTACACCAGAGATACCGCGGAACTGGCTTTGCCAGGCCGCTGGTATCGCCCCCTGCAAGGGGGTTGGCGAGAGCGGCAGCGAAGCCTGGGGGTATACCTAAATTTCTACGATGTACCAATACACAGAATTCGACACACAGTTCGTCAAACTGCGCGCCGCCCAGTACCGCGACCAGCTGGAGCGCTGGCAAGGCGGCACGCTGGCGGAAGATGAATTCCGCCCACTGCGGCTGCAAAACGGCTGGTACGTCCAGCGCTTCGCACCTATGCTGCGGGTGGCCGTGCCGTATGGCGAGCTGAACAGCGCCCAGCTGCGGGTGCTGGCCACCATCGCCCGCGACTACGACCAGAAAGACGCCCACGACCTGACCAAGGCCAACCCGGGCCTGAGCGACCTGACCAGCCTGCCCAGCGCCTGCGCGCACTTCACCACGCGCCAGAACGTGCAGTACAACTGGATTCCGCTGGACAAAAGCGCCGATGTGATGGATCTGCTGGCCAGCGTGCACCTGCACGGCATCCAGACCAGCGGCAACTGCATCCGCAACACCACCAGCGACGAGCGCGCCGGTATTGCGGCCGACGAGGTGGCCGACCCACGGCCGCTGGCAGAAATCATCCGCCAGTGGAGCACGTTGCACCCCGAGTTCGCGTTCCTGCCACGCAAGTTCAAGATCGCCATCGTGGGCGCCACGGACGACCGCGCCGCCACCGCCTGGCACGACGTGGGTCTGCATGTGCTGAAGAACGAGGCCGGTGACATCGGCCTGCGTGTGATGGTGGGGGGTGGCATGGGCCGCACACCCATCGTCGGCACGGTTATCCGCGAGTTTTTGCCGTGGGACCAGATCCTGAACTACCTCGAAGCTGTGGTGCGTGTGTACAACCGCTGGGGCCGCCGTGACAACATCTACAAGGCGCGTATCAAGATTCTGGTGAAGGCCGAAGGCCAACGCTATATCGACGAGGTCGAAGCCGAATACCAGCAGATCCTGACGCAAGACGGTGGCCCGCACACCATCGCCCAGGCCGAACTCGACCGCGTCAGCGCCAGCTTTGTGCCGCCTGCCAGCCGTGTGGGCGCCCTGCCCGCGTTGGCCAACCCGGTCGCCGCACCTGTTGACGACAAGGAATACACCCGCTGGCTGAAGCAGAACGTGGCCGCGCACCGCAACCCCTTGCTGCGCGCCGTCACGCTGTCGTTCAAACGCCTGGGTTATTCGCCCGGTGACGCCACCGGCGACCAGTTGGACGCCGCAGCAGCCCTGGCCGACAAATACAGCGCCGGTGAAGCCCGTGTCACCCATGACCAGAACCTGGTGCTGCCCTGGGTGCGTGCCGACGAGTTGCCTGCCGTGTATGCCGAAGCCAAAGCCCTGGGCCTGGCCCGCGCCAACATCCGCCTGCTGACCGACATGATCGTCTGCCCCGGCGGCGACTTCTGCGCGCTGGCCAACGCCCGTTCGCTGCCGATTTCCGAGGCCATCAGCCAGCGTTACCAGGACCTGGACGAGCTGTTTGACCTGGGCGAGATCGATGTGCACATGAGCGGTTGCATCAACTCCTGCGGCCACCACCACAGCGCCCACATCGGCATTCTGGGCGTCGACAAAGACGGCCAGGAGTGGTACCAGATCACGCTGGCCGGCTCGGACGGCTCCAACCTGTCCGGCCCCGCCATTGCGGGCAAGGTGGTCGGCCCGTCGTTCAGCGCAGCCGAAGTGCCCGAAGTGATTGAGGCGGTGCTCGACACCTACCGCACCCACCGCAATGTGGTGGACGGCAAGACCGAAAACTTCATCGACACGCTGCGTCGCGTCGGCCAAGACCCGTTCAAACTTGCCGCCAACGCCGCCCGCACCAGCACCGCCCGTGCGCCCCGCGTTGCCGCCGAAGCCTGAGAGTAATGACTATGAAAATAATAGCTGCTACCGCACACACCGCCTGCGCAGAAGGCCAAAAAGACCAAGTATCTTTGGCCAACGACGCCGACCCGCGCTTGCTGGACTTGGCGGGCGTGACCCGTATCGACCTGCACTTTCCCAAGTTCACCGACGGCCGCGCCTACAGCCAGGCCTTCCTGCTGCGCCGCCGCCTGGGCTACACCGGCGAAATCCGCGCCACCGGCGACGTGCTGATCGACCAGCTGGTGCAGATGCAGCGCAGCGGCTTCACCGTGGCCGTGCTCAAAGAAGGTGTGGACGCCTCTGCCGCGCAGCGCCAGTTCGACCGCTTCCACGGCTTCTACCAAGGTGATGCCATCCACCCCGAGCCGCATTTCGTGGCAGAGCAGGCGGCCGCATGAGCACACCCGACCTCACCCGTGTGAACACCGAGCTTGGTGGCAACGCGCAGGGCTTGGTGGAATGGGCGCTGGCCTTAAGCCAACCCGCCATCGTCACCACCAACTTCCGCCCGTTCGAGGCCGTGATCCTGCACATGGTCACCCGCGTCAACCCCGACGTGCCCGTGGTCTGGATGGACAACGGCTACAACACCGAAGCCACCTACCGCTTCGCCGACGAAGTGACGAAACAACTCGGGCTGAACCTGCGCATCTACCTGCCACTGCGCTCACGTGCACACCGCGAAGCCGTGGACGGTGCAACACCCGCGCTGGACGACCCACGCCATGCCGCCTTCACGGCAGAGGTGAAGCTGGAGCCTTTTGCCCGCGCCCTGCGCGAGACGGCCCCCCAGGTCTGGTTCACCGCCCTGCGCGCCACCGACACCGCCGTGCGTGCACAGATGGATCCGGTGAGCGTGAACCCCGACGGACTGATCAAGGTTGCACCCCTGCTGCACTGGTCGTCCAAAGACCTGCACGACTACTGCGTGCAACACGGCCTGCCCAACAACTTCGACTACGTGGACCCCACCAAGGGTGAAGACAACCGCGAGTGCGGATTACATCTGGCCCACTGAATACTGACCGCCCCATGAACGCCCATACTGATCCCGCCTTGTTGCAATCTGCCGAACACCACCTGAGCAACGCCCACCTGGATGCGCTGGAAGAAGAAACCATCTTCATCCTGCGCGAAGTGGCCGCCGTGTTCGAGCGCCCTACCCTGCTGTTCTCCGGCGGCAAGGATTCGCTGGTGCTGCTGAAATGCGCTGAAAAAGCCTTCGGCGCGGGCCGTATTCCGTACCCGCTGCTGATGATCGACACCGGCCACAACTTCCATGAAGTGACCGATTTCCGCGACTTCCGCGCGAAGGAACTGGGTGCTGAGCTGATCGTGCGCAACGTCGAAGATTCAATGAAGCGCGGCACGGTGCGCCTGGCCCACCCCGGCGAGAGCCGCAACGTGCACCAGTCGGTCACGCTGCTCGAAGCCATCGAAGAATTCCGCTTTGACGCACTCATTGGTGGCGCCCGCCGCGATGAAGAAAAGGCCCGCGCCAAGGAACGCATCTTTTCGCACCGCGACAGCTTCGGCCAGTGGCAGCCCAAGGCCCAGCGCCCCGAGCTGTGGACGCTGTTCAACACCCGCCTGCAGCCTGGCGAACATTTCCGTGTGTTCCCCATCAGCAACTGGACCGAACTGGACGTCTGGCAGTACATCGAACGCGAGCAAATCGCCCTGCCCTCGCTGTACTACACCCACCAACGCGAAGTGGTAGAGCGCAAAGGCCTGCTGGTGCCGGTGACCGAGCTGACCCCGCTCAAGCCCGGCGAAACCGCCGAATTCCGCGACGTGCGTTTCCGCACCGTGGGTGACATCACCTGCACCTGCCCCGTGGAAAGTGACGCCGCCACCGCCGCCGACATCGTGATCGAAACCCTGGCCGCCGACGTGAGTGAACGTGGTGCGACCCGTATGGACGACAAGACTTCTGAAGCGTCCATGGAAAAACGTAAAAAAGACGGATACTTCTGATGACCGCTACTACTTCCATAGCTACTCCCGCAGGTTCCACGGGCGCTACAGCCCTGTCAGCCTTGAAATTCATCACCTGCGGCAGCGTAGATGACGGCAAAAGCACCCTGATTGGCCGCCTGCTGGTGGACACCAAAGCCGTGCTGCAAGACCACCTGGCAGGCGTGCAGCGCCAAGGTGAAACCGACCTCGCCCTGCTCACCGACGGCCTCTCCGCCGAGCGCGAGCAAGGCATCACCATCGACGTGGCTTACCGCTACTTCAACACCGAGACGCGCAAGTTCATCATCGGTGACGCGCCCGGCCACGAGCAGTACACCCGCAACATGGTCACTGCCGCCAGCAGCGCCGACGCCGCAGTGGTGCTGGTCGATGCGACCAAACTCGACTGGAAGAACCCCGCGCTGGAGCTGCTGCCCCAGACCCGTCGCCATTCGCTGCTGGTCAACCTGCTGCGTGTCACCTCGCTGGTGTTTGCGGTGAACAAACTGGACGCGGTGGAAGACCCGGCGCTGGCGTTTGCCCACATCAGTGCCGCGCTGGCCACGTTTGCCGAAGCCGGTGGTATCCCCGTGAAGGCCACGGTGCCCGTGTCGGCCCTCAAAGGCTGGAACGTGGTGGACCCACACGCCGGCTGGGCGGGCTACAACGGCCCGAGCCTGCTCGAAATTCTGGAACAGCTGCCCGCCACACCCGCCGATGTGGCCCAGCCGTTTGCGTTCCCCGTGCAGTGGGTTGAAAAATTCTCGTCCAGCAGCGACACCTCCCAGGGCCGCCGCGTTTTCTGGGGCCGTGTGGCCACCGGCAGCGTGCAGCCTGGCCAAGACGTCACTGTACTGCCCAGCGGCCAGAGCGCCAAGGTGGCCCAGGTGCTGGACCATGCCCGCACCCCGGGCACGGTCGAGGCCAGCCACAGCGCAGGCATCGTGCTGGACCGCGAAGTGGACGTGTCGCGTGGCGACTGGCTGCTGGCCCCCGGCGCGCTGCAAGCCAGCCGCACCCTGCAGGCCACCGTCGCCTGGCTGGACGACGAACCGCTGGTCGCAGGCCGCGCCTACTGGGCGTTACATGGCCACCGCTGGGTCAAGGCGAAGGTGCAGCGCATCGTGCACCGCCTGAACATCAACACCCTGGCCGAAGAAGAGGCCACCGAGCTGCCTGCCAACGCCATCGGCCATGTCGAGCTGGCGCTGCAAGAGCCCGTGGCCACGCTGCCTTTTGCACAGGCGCGGGCGCTGGGGTCGATGATTCTGGTGGACACGGCAAGCCACAAGACCTCGGGGGCGGTGCTGGTACGTTGATGCGACGCAAGGCATGCACCAGAAAAGCCCATAAAATCAAGGGTAATCCCCGACCTGAAAACCAAAACCAAAACCAATGACCCACGTCGTTTCCGAAAACTGCATCAAGTGCAAATACACCGACTGCGTCGATGTGTGCCCTGTGGACTGCTTCCGCGAAGGCCCGAACTTCCTCGTGATTGACCCGGACGAGTGCATCGACTGCGCCGTGTGTATCCCCGAGTGCCCCGCCAACGCGATCTTTGCCGAAGAAGACCTGCCTGCCGACCAGTTGGCCTTCATCAAGCTCAACGCCGAGTTGTCACCCCAGTTCAAAAGCATCACCAAACGCAAAGCAGCGCTGCCCGATGCCGACTACTGGAACGGCAAGGCTGGCAAGCTGGCCCAGCTCGAAAAGTAAGCCCAAGACTGAACCCAGTGATGGTGGCGCACACGGCCGAGCCTATCGACACCGACGCAGTCATCATCGGCGCGGGCCCGGTCGGCCTTTTTCAGGCCTTCCAGCTGGGCCTGCTCGAAATCAGCTGCCACATCGTTGACGCACTGCCCCATACAGGCGGCCAGTGCGCCGAGCTGTACGGCGACAAACCCATCTACGACATCCCCGGCACCGTGGCCACCACGGGGCACGGGCTGGCAGAGGCCTTACTGCAGCAGATTGCGCCGTTCAAAGTGCCCATGCACCTGGGTGAACAGGTGGTGTCGCTGCAACGTGAACCCGACGACCGCCTGCGGCTGTCCACCACACGCGGCACGGTGTTTCTGGCCAAAACCGTTTTTATCGCGGCCGGTGTGGGCGCGTTTGTGCCCCGGCGTATCGGCATCGAGGGGCTGGAGCGTTTCGAAGGCACCCAGGTTTTCTACCACCCGGACACACTCGACCGTTTTAGCGGCCAGACCGTGGTCGTCAACGGGGGAGACGACAGCGCCCTCACCACGGCACTGGCGCTGGTGGGTCAAGCCCGCCACATCACCCTGCTGCACCGGCGCGACGGCTTTCAGGCCAACCCGGCGCTGGTCGCCGGCATGCGTGCCCAGGTGGCATCGGGCGCACTGCGCTTCATGGTGGGCCAACCCGCCGCTTACGACGGTCAGCAACTGGAAGTCACGGTGCCCGATGGCACAACGGTGGCGGTGCCCAGCGAGGCGCTTGTGGCCTGCCTGGGTGTGTCACCGCGCCTGGGACCGATTGCCGACTGGGGCCTGGCGCTGGAGCGCAAACAACTACCCGTGGACACCGAGAAGTTCCAGACCTGTGAGCCCGGCATCTTTGCGGTGGGCGACATCAACACCTACCCCGGCAAAAGAAAACTGATCGTCTGCGGCTTCCATGAAGCCACTCTCGCCGCCTGGGCTGCCACGGCGATGGTGTTTCCGGGCAAGGCAATTCATCTGCAGTACACCACCACCAGCAGCCGGCTGCATACGCTGCTGGGTGTGGCACCGGCCTAATCCGACCTACAATCCAACCCGCTTCGCCCACCCGCGAAGCCACCGCTAGGGGTGTTGCCCGCTGCTGTTCACACCGCAGCAGGCGACTGAGAAAGTCCCTTTGAACCTGTCCGACCTGGAGGTCGGGAATCCACTACGTTTTACATAGTGGGCTTGAGGTAATCCTCGCGCAGGGAAGCTGGCCCGGTTGCCAACACCACGTTGACGCTTCCACCGGGCCTTGCCCACCTGCCACACACTTTGCACTGGGGCAAATGGATGGCACAGACTTCTGATTTTTCCGGCGCCAATGAGGCGCTGGTGCCGCTGCCTGAGAGCAGCCGCGTGTTCCGCTGGCACGACCACGCCTCACTCTGGTTCAGCCTGGGTGTGGGCCTGCTGGTCATGCAGATTGGTGCCTACCTGGTGCCCGCCGTGGGCACGCGCGACGCGGTAGTGGCCATCGTGGTTGGTTCGCTGCTGGGTGCGGGCCTGTTGGCCTGGACAGCCCGGCTGGGCTGCGACACCGGGCTGGCCAGTGCAGGCCTGATGCATGCCACCTATGGCCGGGGTTTTGCGCGGCTGCCGGTGGTGCTGAACATCGTGCAGCTGGTGGGCTGGACGACATTTGAGCTGGTCATCATGCGTGAAAGCACCCAAGCCATTGGGCAGCAGGCATTGGGTCTGCCACTGGGCAGCACACTCGGCACGGTGATCACCACACTGCTGTGGGGCGCTGTGCTGCTGGCCTTGCTGGCAGGTTCGATGGTCACGCTGGTGCGCCGCTTTGTGAGCCGTTTTGGCCTGCCGCTGGTGGTGCTGTCGCTGCTGTGGCTGACCTGGCAATTTGGCAGCCAGATCAGTGCCAAAGGTTTCGACACTTTCTGGGCCCGCCCCGGCAACGGGAGCATGGGCCTGTTCAGCGCGCTGGACCTGGTGATTGCCATGCCTGTGTCGTGGTTGCCGCTGGTAGCCGACTACGCGCGCCACGGCCTGCGCCGCCAGGGTGGCCGACTGGGTGCGGCCTTCAGCGGCACCTGGATCGGGTATGCACTGGCCAACATCTGGTGTTATGCGCTGGGGGTGATGGTGGTGAGTGTGGCCGAGCCGGGCACCGGCCTGGTCACCGCGCTGTTGCTGGCCCAGGGCGGGCTGGTGGCGCTGGGCCTGATCCTGATCGACGAAATCGACAACGCCTATGGCGATGTTTATTCGGGCGCGGTGTCGGTGCACAGCCTGCAGCCACGCTGGACGGTGCGCCGCTGGGGCCTGCTGCTGGCCTGTGTGTGTATTGCGCTGGCGCTGGTGTTGCCCATACACACGCTGGAGCCGTTTTTGCTGATGCTGAGTTCCGTGTTTGTGCCGCTGTACGGCGTGATCCTGGGACGCTTGGGCACCGGCGTTCGGGCCTCTGTGGCAGCCCCTTTGCGTGGCATCGACTGGGGCGCTGCGGGCCTGTGGATTGCAGGTATCGCGCTGTACCACGCCTGTGCCCGCTGGGCACCACAGTTCGGTTCGGCCCTGCCCACGCTGGCCCTGACCTTTACGCTGGCCTGGGCTACCCGGCCGACACAGTCACCGTTGGCACCGGTGCAAAACCATGGTTGAGCGGACCATGCCCCTGGCCCACCACCACACCGGCACCCGCCTGCATCGCACCCAGCACATAGGCACGGGCCTGCGCCACGGCGTCGGGCAAGGTCTGGCCCAGTGCGAGATGGGCCGCAATCGCCGACGACAGGGTACAGCCGGTGCCATGCAGGTTGCGGCTGGTGATGCGTGTGGACGCAAAGCGGTGGAACACACCACCCGGCAAAGCCAACACATCCACCACTTCCGTGCCCGGCAAATGCCCGCCCTTGAGCAGTGCCGTGTGTGCACCCAAAGCCAGCAGTTCACTGGCCGCAGCGTCCAGCGCACCGATGCCGTCAATGCTGTGCCCCAGCAACAACGCGGCTTCGTCCAGGTTGGGGGTCACCACCACAGCACGAGGGAACAGTTCACGCACCAGGGCCTGCACCGCTTTTTCGGTGATAAGGCGGTCACCACTGGTGGCCACCATCACCGGGTCGAGCACAACATTCGGCAGTTTGTAGTGGTCGATGGCCCAGGCCACCACCTCTACCACCTCGGGCGCATGCAGCATGCCGAGCTTGACGGCATCCACACCAATGTCTTCCACAACGGCCTGGATCTGCGCTTTCAAAAAAGCCGGTGGTACGCCGTGAATGCCAGACACCCCCAGCGTGTTCTGCGCAGTGAGCGCGGTGATCGCTGTCATGCCGTAGCAGCCCAGCGCGGCAAAAGTTTTGAGGTCGGCCTGGATGCCCGCGCCGCCGCCACTGTCGGAGCCTGCGATGGAGAGCACCCGCGCATAACGCTGGGTGGGCAGCGTGGCTGCGGACTTGGCAAGGGCACTGGTGTTCGTTGTCATGCGGAAAATTATGACCCACAGTAAACACCTTCTATCGATGCCCACTGCGATGCCCTTTCGCCACGCAACCGTGTTGGGTGCGGGCCTGATGGGCCGCCTGATGGCACTGGCATTGGTGCGCGCCGGGTGCACCGTCGATGTGTACGAGGCCCATGGCCCGGACGCAGAAGGCGCCGCCGCCCGCGTGGCCGCTGCAATGCTGGCACCGCTGGCCGAGTCCGCCGTGGCGCCACCCGCCGTGGTGCG
>JAGOEY010000129.1 GCA_017997515.1 Burkholderiaceae bacterium
CTGCTGGCCGTGGTGTTTGAAGCGGCCGACAGCGCCACCGACCCCGAAATCTCGCGCCTGCTGGTGGCCACCTTCAACTTCATGCAGGGCAAGGAATTTGCCGGGCAAGAGCGCGCCACCGGGGCCACCGCGTTTGGCGCAGGCGTGAGTGATGCCACGCGCCAGCAGCACTGGCTGCACCTGATCGACTCCCAGGACCGCTGCTTCAAGGTGTTTGCGGACTTCTCGCAACCCGCACCGCTGGCGCTGTGGCACACCCTGTGTGCAGCCGACGGCACCCTGGCCGAACTGGAGCGCCTGCGCCGTATCGGCTGCACCGCTGCGGTGGGTGACGCGCTGGACGCGGAGCTGAGCCAGGTGTGGTTTGACTGCTGCACCCGCCGCATGGACGCGATGCAAAGTGTCGAAGCCCACATGGCGGCCGACCTGCTGCGCCTGTGTGAAAGCAAGGTCACCGAGGCGCGCACGGCGCTGCAGTCGCACCAGACCCTGCTCGACACCCTGGCCCAGACCAGCGCACCACCCACACCGGCATCCACGGCCCCCAGCGCCGCTTTTTTCGACACCCCCCCAGCCGCTGGTGTGGCGCCGCCGCCGCAGGGGTACGGCCTGCACCTGGACCGCTCGGTGCTGGAGCTGGTGCAGGAGCAGTCGCAGCGCCTGCAGGCCATGCGCGACGAACTCGACACCGTACGTGCCACCCTGAACGAACGCAAGCTGGTCGAACGCGCCAAAGGCCTGCTGATGGCCCACCGCCGCCTGAGCGAAGCCGACGCCTACAAGATGCTGCGCCAGACCGCCATGAACCAGAACCGCCGCCTGGTGGACGTGGCCGAGTCGCTGCTGTCGATGGCCGACTACCTGCAAGAGTGACCCCCCGTAGCGCCTGCGGCGCCTCCCCCCGAGGGGGCGATACCAGCGGCCTGGCAAAGCCAGTTCCGCGGTATCTCGGGAATGGGCAGTACCCGCTGAAATGGTGCAGCGCACAACGATGGTGCCAAGCGCCATCTTTAAGACAAATAGGCCTCCAGCGCCCATCCAGTAAGCGCAAGAAGCTATTTAATTTATAGCAAACCCAGGTTCAACCAAGCTGGCACGCGGCTTGCATCTACCTCAGCACGGGGCCGATGAAGGCCTCCAGGCTGGTAGCACCCAATGGCGGGTGCCACCCGCTCCCAGGACAAGGGCGTCCTTACCCGCAGGGTCTCGTTTTCGAGCACCTCTTGTGTGGTGAGGACGCCCTTTTTGTTTGTCTGCTGCCTTTTCATTTACCGACCGGAGTTCGCCCCATGACCGATCTGCTGAAAACCAAGTTGAGCCGCCGCACGGTGCTGCAAGTTGCCGCCGTGGGCGCCGTGGGCATCGACCCTGCCCTGCGTGCTGCCGTCTGGGCCCAGGGCTCCGACAAGCCTGAAAAAGAAGAAGTCAAGATCGGCTTCATCCCGCTGACCGACTGCGCCAGTGTGGTGATGGCCTCGGTGCTGGGCATCGACAAGAAATACGGCGTGAAGATTGTGCCGACCAAGGAGTCCAGCTGGGCCAGCGTGCGCGACAAGCTGGTCAACGGCGAGCTGGACTTTGCCCATGTGTTGTACGGCCTGGTCTACGGCGTCCACCTGGGTGTGGGCGGCCAGAAGAAAGACATGGCCGTGCTGATGACCCTCAACAACAACGGTCAGGCCATCACGCTGTCCAAGAAACTGGCCGACAAAGGGGCCATCGACGGCGCATCGCTTGCCAAACTGATGGCCGCCGAGAAACGCGAATACACCTTTGCCCAGACCTTCCCCACCGGCACCCACGCCATGTGGCTGTACTACTGGATGGCGGCCAACGGCATCAACCCGATGAAGGACGCCAAGGTCATCACCGTGCCGCCGCCGCAAATGGTGGCCAACATGCGCGTGGGCAACATGGACGGATTCTGTGTGGGTGAGCCCTGGAACCACCGCGCCATCATGGACGGTATTGGTATCACCGCCACCACCACCCAGGACATCTGGAAAGACCACCCCGAGAAAGTGCTGGGCACCACGGCCGAATACGCCAAGAAGTACCCCAACACCTCGCGCGCCGTGACCGCCGCCATCCTGGAGGCCAGCCGCTGGATCGACGCCAGCATCGCCAACCGCAACAAGATGGCCGAGACGATTGCCGACAAGGCCTTTGTCAACACCAGCGTGGACGCTGTCAACCAGCGCATCTTGGGCCGCTACCAGAACGGCCTGGGCAAGACCTGGGACGACCCGAATTCCATGAAGTTCTACAACGAGGGGCTGGTCAATTTCCCCTACCTGTCGGACGGCATGTGGTTCCTCACGCAGCACAAACGCTGGGGCATCCTGAAAGAACACCCCGACTACCTCAAGGTGGCGCAAGAGATCAACCAGATCGGCCTCTACAAAGACGCCGCCGCCGCCAGCAAGACGGCGGTGCCCAAAGACGCGATGCGCACCAGCAAGCTGTTTGACGGTGTGGTCTGGGACGGCAAAGACCCGAAGAAATACGCCGATTCGTTCAAAGTCCGCGCTTAAAACGTGTTCTCAAACCGTTCCAAGGAGCCCACCATGGTCAGTGCCACTTTTCACAGCCCGCTGGAGCAAGCCGCAGCCGACATGGCCGCCAGCCGCACCCCGCCTGCCGACACCAAAACTACAAAAAAGATAGCTGCCAGCGCACACTCAGCAAGCGCTGGAGCCACTTTGGATGCCAAAAAAGCAGCCCCCAGCCGCACCCCCATCCCCTGGCGGCGCCTAGCGCTGCGGGTGCTGCCACCCGTGGTGGGGCTGGCCTTGCTGGTGCTGCTGTGGGAGATCGTGTCGTTCAAGACGGGCGGCGCCATCCCCACACCGCTGGAGACCTGGAAGCAGGCGCTGGTGATTTTTGCCGACCCGTTCTACCGCAACGGCCCCAACGACCAGGGTGTGGGCTGGAACGTGCTGGCCTCACTCGAACGGGTGGCGCTGGGGTTTGGCCTGGCCGCGCTGGTGGGTATTCCGGTCGGGTTTGCGATTGGCCGCTTTGAGCTGCTGGGCCGTATGTTCAACCCGCTCATCAGCCTGCTGCGCCCGGTGTCGCCGCTGGCCTGGCTGCCCATTGGCCTGTTGGTGTTCAAGGGCGCCAACCCCGCCGCCATCTGGACCATCTTCATCTGCTCGATCTGGCCCATGGTCATCAACACCGCCGTGGGTGTGCAGCGTGTACCGCAGGACTACATGAACGTGGCCAAGGTGCTGAACCTGAGTGAATGGAAGATCGTCACCAAGATCCTGTTCCCCGCCGTATTGCCCTACATGCTGACCGGTGTGCGCCTGGCCGTCGGCACCGCCTGGCTGGTGATCGTAGCCGCCGAGATGCTGACCGGTGGTGTCGGTATCGGCTTTTGGGTCTGGGACGAGTGGAACAACCTGAACGTCAAGAACATCATCATTGCCATCTTCGTGATCGGCATCGTCGGCCTGCTGCTGGAATATGCACTGGTCAAGATTGCAACCGCCTTTACTTTCGAAGAGGTCAAGTCATGAGCGCCGCATCCCTGACCACCAAGTTCATCGAAATCAGCAACGTTGAACAAACCTTCAAAACCGCCAAGGGCCCGTTCCAGGCGTTACGCGACATCCACCTCAACGTGGCCAAAGGCGAGTTTGTGGCCCTGATCGGCCACTCAGGCTGTGGCAAGTCCACCTTGCTGAACCTGATCGCCGGGCTGACCCGCCCCACCCACGGCACGCTGCTGTGCGCCAACCGCGAGATCGCCGGGCCCGGCCCCGAGCGTGCGGTGGTGTTCCAGAACCATTCGCTGCTGCCCTGGCTCACCTGTTTTGAAAACATCCACCTGGGTGTGGAGCGCGTTTTTGGTGCCACGGAAACCAAGGCCCAACTCAAGGCCCGCACCGACGCCGCGCTGGCACTGGTGGGCCTGACACCCGCCACCCACAAGCGCCCCGGCGAAATATCGGGCGGCATGAAGCAACGCGTGGGGATTGCCCGCGCGCTGGCCATGGAGCCCAAGGTGCTGCTGATGGACGAGCCCTTTGGTGCGCTCGACGCGTTAACCCGCGCCAAGCTGCAGGATGAGCTGCTGTCGATCGTGCAGAAGACACAGAGCACGGTGGTGATGGTGACCCACGACGTGGACGAAGCCGTGCTGCTGTCCGACAAGATCGTGATGATGACCAACGGCCCGTCGGCCACCATTGGTGAGGTGCTGAGTGTGGACCTGCCACGCCCACGCAACCGCGTGGAGCTGGCCGAGGACGTGAATTACGTGCACTACCGCAAGGCCGTCATCGACTTCCTCTACACCCGCCAGGGCCACGTCGAAAAAGCAGCCTGAGAGACCACGCCACCCCACGCCCCACTTCAGCCGGGTGGCGGCGGTGGATGTGGTGGTGGCATTGAATAACCAAAAACACAGACAAACGGATTTTCCCCATGGCAGGTTTTCGCAATTTTCTGAAGTCCGGACATGCGCCCACACTGGGCGCATCGTTCTTTTATTTCATGTTCTCGTGTGCCATCTGGGTCATCAACGGCACCATGGCACCGTTCATCAGCGAGAGTTTCCAGCTCTCCCCCGCGCAGAAGGGCCTGATGCTGTCAGTGCCAATTTTTGCCGGTGCGCTGATGCGTTTCCCGCTGGGTGTGCTGGCGCAGTACATCGGCCGCAAAAACGCCACGCTGGTCGAGATGGGCGGTATCTGCCTGGCCATGTTGTACGGTTATTTCATGGTCGAGTCTTTCAACGACCTGCTGGCCATGGGTGTGCTGCTGGGGATTGCCGGGGCCAGCTTTGGTGTGGCGCTAAGCCTGGGCAGCGGCTCGTTCCCGCCGCGCTACAAAGGCCTGGCCATGGGCTTGGTCGGTGCGGGTAATGTGGGCACCGCTGTGTCCGCCCTGCTGGCGCCACCGCTGGCCCAGGCCTTTGGCTGGCAAGCGGTGTACGGCTTTGCCGCCATCGGCATTTTGATTCCGATGGTGGTGATGATCGTGTTCGCCAAAGAGCCCGATGACATCGACACCCACGCCAGCTTCAAAGACCATGTGGCCTGCCTGTTTGAAAAAGACGGCTGGGCCTTCAGCCTGATCTACGCCGTCACCTTTGGTGGCTTCATCGGCCTGGCTTCGTTTCTGCCCAGCTACTTCTTTGACCAGTTCCACGTGAGCAAGGTCGAGGCCGGGCAGCTCACCATGCTGGCTGCTTTCATGGGCGCGGCAGTGCGTATTTTTGGCGGCTGGCTGTCCGACCACTGGGGTGGCGTGAACACCCTCACCGCCGTGCTGGCCATCGTGGCCGTCACGCTGGTGTTGTGTGGCATGGCGACCGCGTCCCTGCCCATGACGGTCATTTTGCTCATCGTGTGTTTTGCCGCACTCGGCGCAGGCAACGGAGCCACCTTCCAGCTCGTCCCCCTGCGCTGGCCCACCACCACCGCCGTGGCCGGCTCCATGATCGGCGAAATAGGCGCCCTCGGCGGCGGCTTCATCACCAACGCCCTGGGCCTGAGCAAACAGTTCACAGGCAGTTACGCCAGCGGTTTCTACGCGTTTGCGGCGTGTACTGTTTTGGTGCTGGGGATGCTGCGGTTTATGCAGATCCGCTGGACCCGGACGTGGGCAGAGAAAGGTGGGCGCGCACGCAGTGCGTGACATACGCGTAGCGGATGCAGTGCGCAAGCACTG
>JAGOEY010000130.1:0-1920 GCA_017997515.1 Burkholderiaceae bacterium
GCGTTTTTTGCAGGCTCGCTGCTGATCGAGACACTTTTCTCGCTGGATGGGCTGGGCTTGCTGAGCTACGAGAGTGTGATTCGGCGTGATTACCCCGTCGTTTTGGGCACGCTGTACCTGTTTACGCTGATTGGTTTGGTCACCAAGCTGATTTCTGATTTGTGTTATGTCTGGGTGGATCCCCGAGTGAAGTTTGACTAGTTGGACATGTTGTCTAGATAATATGTCTATATTTTTATATTCACATCCCGCTGCAATACATCGCACCTGCCTTTATCAGCAGACACCGCAGAACCGGCTTTGCCGGGCTGCTGGTGGAGCCCCCTGCAAGGGGGTTGGCGAGAGCGCAGCGAAGCCTGGGGGTAAGCCATGACATACTGGAATATCGCAAGCGCCAAGCAGCAGTTTTCGGAAGTAGTGCGCCTCACCGCCGAGGAGCCGCAGGCTATTTACAACCGCGACAAGCCGGTGGCGGTGGTGGTTTCCGCCAAGGAATTTGATGAATTCAAGCAGTGGAAGGCACAGCAGGCCAAGCCGTCGCTGCTGGAGTTGTTTGCCGACCTTCGTGCCGCATTGATTGCGGACGGGGCGCAGGACGGTATCGAGTTGCCCCCCCGCACGACGCGCTACAACCCCATGGTGGATGACCCGCATTACTGGGACGAGCCCACCGAGACGAAGAACTGACCGTGTACCTTGCCGACACCAACATCATCAGCGAACTGATGCGCCCCGCACCGAACCGAGGTGTGCTGCAGTGGGCAGGGGGCCTGCACCATGCAGCGGGCTTTTCAGCTTCGGTCATTTCCTTCCATGAAATCATCTATGGCCTGACCCATAAACCCCGGCCACGGGGTCTTGAGCGCTTCAACACCATGGCGGCACATTGCGCTGTTCTGGACGTGACGGAGACCATTTCGAGGCGGGCCGGCGAAATGCGTGGTGTGCTGGCTGCCCGTGGACAGGTTCGCGACATGGCCGACATGCTCATCGCCGCCACCGCCCAGGTTCACGCACTCACCCTCGTCACCCGCAACGTGCGCGACTTTGATGGCTGCGGCATTGCCGTGCTGAACCCTTTTGACGCATGAATCCCGCTGCGCCTGCGTCTGTATCCCCCTCCCGCCGCGCCTGGCAACGCTTCAAGCGCAACCGGCTGGGTTACTGGAGCCTGGTGCTGTTTTGCACGCTGGTGCTGCTGAGTCTGGTGGCCGAGGTCTTGTCCAACGACAAGCCGTTGCTGGTGCGTTATGAGGGCAGCACCTATTACCCCATGGTGCGTGACTACCCCGAAACCACCTTTGGTGGCGACTTCCTCACCCCCACTGACTACCTCGACCCTTTCATCCGCGATCGCTTGTCGTCCGGTGGCAACTGGGCCGTGTTTGCGCCCAACCCTTACGGCCCCAAAACGCTGAACTACTTTGCCAAAGAGCCCAATCCGTCCGCCCCGTCGCGCGACAACTGGCTGGGCACCGACGACCGGGGGCGCGACCTGCTGGCGCAGTTGATTTACGGCTTCCGCGTCAGTGTGTTGTTTGCGCTGGCGCTGACGGTCACGGGCACCTTGCTGGGCGTGTTGACCGGGGCGATTCAGGGTTACTTTGGGGGCAAGACCGACCTGGCGTTCCAGCGCTTCATCGAGATCTGGGGCTCCATGCCCGAGCTGTATTTGCTCATCATCTTCAGTGCCATCTTTGCGCCCAGCGTGGCGCTGCTGCTGGTGCTGCTGAGCCTGTTTGGCTGGATGGGTCTGTCCGACTACGTGCGCGCCGAATTTCTGCGCAACCGCCAGCTCGACTATGTAAAGGCCGCCCGCGCGCTGGGCGTGGGCAACTGGCAGATCATGTGGCGCCACATCCTGCCCAACAGCCTGACGCCGGTGGTCACCTTTTTGCCGTTCCGTATGAGTGCGGCCAT
>JAGOEY010000130.1:2020-5665 GCA_017997515.1 Burkholderiaceae bacterium
AGCTCGACTATGTAAAGGCCGCCCGCGCGCTGGGCGTGGGCAACTGGCAGATCATGTGGCGCCACATCCTGCCCAACAGCCTGACGCCGGTGGTCACCTTTTTGCCGTTCCGTATGAGTGCGGCCATTCTGGCGTTGACCTCACTCGACTTCCTCGGCCTGGGCGTGCCGCCCGGCACCCCGTCGCTGGGTGAATTGTTGTCGCAGGGCAAGAACAACATCGACGCCTGGTGGATTTCACTTTCCACCTTTGCAGTGCTGGTGGTCACGCTGCTGCTGCTGACCTTTATGGGCGACGCATTACGTGACGCGCTCGACCCCCGGAAAGCAGACAAATGAGCAGCGCCACACCTTCCTCGACTCCTTTGCTGGACGTGCGCGGCCTGCGGGTGGCCTTTAATGGCAAGGAGATCGTGCACGGCATCGACTTCAGTCTCCAGCCCGGCGAAAAAGTGGCGCTGGTGGGTGAGTCTGGCTCGGGCAAGACCATCAGCGCGCTGTCGCTGTTGAAGCTGGTGGAGGGGGCCTATATCAGCGGAAGTGCCCGTTTATCAGGACTTTCTGACCCGCAGCGCCCGTCCAGCGGGCGCGACCTGCTATCACTTTCAGAGCGCGAGCTGCGGGGTGTGCGGGGCCATGACATTGCCATGATTTTCCAGGAGCCGATGACGGCGCTGAACCCGCTGCTGACCATCGGCCACCAGATCACCGAAGTGCTGCAGCTCAAGATGGGCCTGGCCCCGGCCGCAGCTGTGCAAGAAACCATCCGCCTGCTGACCGACACCGGCATCCCCGAGCCCGAACGCCGCGCCCGCGCCTACCCGCACCAGCTGTCAGGCGGCCAGCGCCAGCGCGCCATGATCGCCATGGCCCTGGCCTGCCAGCCCCGGCTGCTGCTGGCCGACGAGCCCACCACCGCCCTCGACGTGACGCTGCGTGGCCAGATCCTCGACCTGCTTGACACCCTGCGCCAGAAAAACGGCATGGCCGTGCTGATGATCACGCACGACCTGAACCTGGTGCGCCGTTTTGCCGACCGGGTGCTGGTGATGGAAAACGGCAGCATCGTGGAGCAGGGCCGGGTTGCTGACGTGTTTGCCAATCCCCAGCACTCCTATACCCGCAAACTCATCGACAGCCGGCCGTCACGGGATGTCGTGGAAGTTTCTGGCACAAGCACCGATTCGGAGCCCACCCCCATGCTGCAGGCGCAGGACTTGCGCGTTGTTTACCCGGTGCCACTGGCAGGTTTTAAAGGCTGGTTTCGCAAGGGCGAGTTTGTGGCAGTGCAGGGGGCCAGCTTCACACTGCCGCAGGGCCAAACACTGGGGGTGGTGGGCGAGTCCGGCTCCGGCAAGTCCACACTGGCGTTGGCCGCGCTGGGCCTGCTGCCGCACGGTGGCCAGCTGCAAGTCAACGGCCAGGGCTGGAGCGGCAACGCGCTGCAAAACTCTGCACCCAACAAGGCGCTGCGCCAGGTGGTGCAGGTGGTGTTCCAGGACCCGTTTTCGTCGCTGTCCCCACGCCTGACGGTGGAAGAAATTGTGGGCGAAGGCCTGCTGGTGCACGCGCCCGGCCTCAGCGCCGCAGAGCGCCAGCAGCGGGTGCTGGCCGCACTTGAAGAAGTGGGCCTGGCCCAGGCGCAGTTCCCCGGTTTGCTGGAGCGGTACCCGCATGCGTTCTCAGGCGGGCAGCGCCAGCGCATCGCGATTGCCCGCGCCCTCATCGTGCAGCCCCAGGTGCTGGTGCTGGACGAACCCACCAGCGCGCTGGACGTGACAATCCAGAAACAGGTGCTGGTGCTGCTGCAGCGCCTGCAGCGCGAGAAGGGCCTGAGTTACCTGCTCATCACCCACGACGTGGACGTCATCCGTGCGATGGCGCACCAGGTGCTGGTGATGAAAGACGGTGCCGTGGTGGAGATGGGCTCCGTCAGCCAGGTGCTGGACGCACCGCAGCACCCGTACACCCAGCGGCTGGTGTCGGCCGCGGATGTGCCCGCACTGGCTTGATCCGAAAATTCAAGCCAAATCAGGCTGCAGCGCCCGCCCAGTGTGCGGTGAGCGCTATCAAATTAGCGTAATCCGCCGCCTGCCGCTTCTGACGCGCGCTGGATCAGTTCAATCTTGTAGCCGTCAGGGTCTGTCACAAACGCGATGACTGTGGTGCCGCCTTTAACGGGCCCGGCTTCGCGCGTGACCTGGCCACCGGCAGCCTTGATTTTTTCGCAGGCCGCATAGGCGTCAGGCACACCCAGCGCGATGTGGCCGTAGGCGGTGCCCAACTCGTAGCTGGTGGTGCCCCAGTTGTAGGTCAGCTCAATTTCGGCCTGGGCCGGGTTGCCCTCGTAACCGACGAAGGCCAGGCTGTATTTGTATTCCGGGTTTTCCGAGCTGCGCAGCAGTTGCATGCCGAGCACGTTGGTGTAGAAGTCAATGGAGCGTTGCAGGTCGCCGACGCGCAGCATGGTGTGGAGGAGTCGCATGGTGGGATGTTGTAAGAGGGGAAACTGCGATTGTCTTGCATGCCATTTGTCTCTGCAGTGCGGGCCTAGAATAAACACCAATTCCACACCCGAAAGTGTTCACGTCATGCAAGTCACCCCCTCCATCTTCAAAGCCTATGACATCCGCGGCATCGTGCCGTCCACCCTGGATGAACAGGTGGCCGAGGCACTGGGCCGTGCATTTGGCACTGCGGCCTTGGGTGAGGGGGAAAAGACGGTGACCGTGGGCCGTGACGGGCGTATCAGCGGCCCGGCCCTGTCGTCCGCGTTGATCCGTGGCTTGGTAGCCGCAGGGGTCGAGGTGATTGACGTTGGCCTGGTCACCACCCCCATGTTGTACTTTGCCGCCCACACCCTGTGCCGCAGCGGTATCCAGGTCACCGGCAGCCACAACCCCAAGGACTACAACGGCTTCAAGATGGTGCTCGGTGGCCGGGCCATTTATGGTGCCGAGATCCAGGCGCTGCGCCAGACCATGCAGCTTGAGAGCTGGCTGCTGCAGAGTGGCGGAAGTGTGCGTGAGGCCGATGTGCTGGCTGACTACACCGCGCGTATCGTGGGGGATGTGAAGCTGGCCCGCCCCATGAAGATCGTGGTGGACTCGGGTAACGGCATTGCAGGTGCATCAGCCCCCGGCATATTCCGTGCGCTGGGCTGCGAGGTGATTGAACTGTTCAGCGAAGTGGATGGCAATTTCCCCAACCACCACCCCGACCCCAGCAAGCCCGAAAACCTGCAGGATTTGATCAACGCACTGCAGAACAGTGACGCCGAGCTGGGCCTGGCCTTTGACGGCGACGGCGACCGCCTGGGCATCGTCACCAAAGGTGGCAACAACATTTACCCCGACCGCCAGATGATGCTGTTTGCACGCGACGTGTTGTCGCGTGTGCCCGGCGGGCAGATCCTGTTTGACGTGAAATGCACACAACGCCTGGCCCCTGCCATCGAGGCCGCAGGTGGTGTGCCGCTGATGTACAAAACCGGCCACTCCCTTATCAAAGCCAAGATGAAAGAGGTGGACTCGCCCCTCGGCGGCGAGATGAGCGGGCACATTTTCTTCAAGGAACGCTGGTTCGGTTTTGACGACGGCACCTATGCAGGCTGCCGCCTGCTGGAGATCGTGAGCCGCAGCCCCGA
>JAGOEY010000131.1:0-2934 GCA_017997515.1 Burkholderiaceae bacterium
GTCACCGTGCAGTCGCGCCGGGGCGAGGTGGCGATCCATGTGCGGCGCGACGATGGCACACCACGGGGTGCGGTGTTTGTGCCGTTTGCCTACTATGAAGCGGCGGCCAACATGATGACCCACGCCGCACTCGACCCGTTTGGCAAGATTCCTGAATTTAAATACTGCGCGGTGCGGGTCATGGCAGGCGGCACACCCGAGGCCGCAGCGGGGTATGGCACCGGGGCCGTACCCGCTACCATGGGCGCATGAGTCTCCATCCGTCCAACTCCCCGTCCTCGCCTGATGCCTCAGCCAGCGCCCGCCCCGCGCTGGTGGTGGCTGTTGTGATGCGCCGCGAACGTATCCAAGGCGAAATGAGCCGCTGGCAGCCGATGCGCTGGGTGCTGGCCGACGTTGTGCCCAACGAAGCCAGTTTTGGGGTGGAGCCGCGTTTGTTGTCCAAAACGGACGACGAAGAGCGCTGGCTGCATCCGGGCATCGTGGTCGAGCTGTACCGGGACGACGCCGAGGGGTATTACCTGAACGTGTCTACCGACGCACCCGGTTGGTTTGTGTTCTGGCGTGTTGAAGAGCAGGCCACGGTGGCTGCCGAGCCGATAGCACGCCCGGTGGCGGTGAGCCTGAGTTACTACGATGCGGGCCGCTGGCTCGACGCGCAGGAGATGGTGGAGCAGGTGCCCGCGCCGCCCGAGGTGGTGCAGTGGCTGCAGGCGTTTGTGGACGCCCACCACGTGCAGGAGCCCAAACGCCGCAAGCGGCCCGAGAGTTTTAAGTCGCTGGAAGACCGCTTTGGTAACCCCGCGTCGGTGAGCACGGTCAAGCGGTTTGGGGGCGGTGGCGGAGGAGGGGCAGGCCATGGCTGATGGTTTTCTGGGCCGGTGGTCGCGCCGCAAGCTGGATGAGCGGGCTGGGTTGCCCTTGGAGGAGCCGGTGCCCGTGGTGCCAGCGCCGCCGCCCGCAGCAGTGGCGGCCCCGGTAGCGGATCCGCCCGCGACTGAGCCCACACCACTCACGCTGGCCGACGCGCAGTCCCTCACGCTGCAGTCCGACTTTTCCCCCTTCATTGCCCGGGGTGTGGCACCGGACGTCAAAAACGCCGCGCTCAAGACCCTGTTCACCGACCCCCATTTCAACGTGATGGACGGCCTGGACATTTACATCGACGACTACACCAAACCGTCCCCCTTGCCGCTGTCCGTGCTGCGCCAGATGGTGAGTGCCAAGGCTTTGGGGCTGGTAGAAGATGAAGAAGAAGCCCCAAAAGAGGCACTTGCCGCCGCCGAAGACCCCGCGCCACCCTCAGTTGCGGTAAACGCGGATGGAGAAGCCACCCCGGACGTGGCACAGTCGGGGGTATGTAATGAACTTCCTAGCCCGTTGGTGCCTTCTGCCGTGACGCTTGCGTCCGGCGCGGGGTTGCCAGCCAGCCAAATTATTGATGCCCACGCTGATTTGCGACTGCAACCAGACCATGCCCCTCCAGCCCCAGGCGCTGGGCATGGCGCTGGATGAAAAACTGACCCTCCACTCCACCCTGTGCCGCCGGGACGCCGGTGCGTTTTTGCAGGCGCTGCCATCAGGCGACGACGTGGTCGTGGCCTGCACCCAGGAAAAACAACTCTTCACCGCACTGGCCGAACAGGCCGAAGGTACGGTGTCGGTCGTCCGGTTTGTGAACATCCGCGAGACCGGTGGCTGGAGCCGCGACGCCCAGGACGCGACCCCCAAACTGGCCGCGCTGCTGGCCGCGGCGCGCCTGCCCGACCCCGAGCCGGTGCCCACCGTCACCTACAAAAGTGCAGGCCGCCTGCTGGTGGTCGGCCCGTTGGCGCTGGCCGAACGCGCGGCAACACTGCTGGGCGACACGCTGGATGTGACGATTTTCTCCACGGGGGGTGATGGCGCTGCGGGGGGTATGCAAGAGCGCCGCTTCCCCGTGCTGGCGGGCCGCCCGTCGGCGTTGACCGGCTGGCTGGGTGCGTTCACCTTCGCGTGGACGCAGGACAACCCGATCGACCTCGACCTGTGCACCCGCTGTAATGCCTGTGTCGAGGCCTGCCCCGAGGGCGCGATTGGCCTGGACTACCAGATTGATCTGGCGCGTTGCACGTCGCACCGGAGTTGTGTGAAGGCCTGTGGTGCCGCCGGCGCCATCCAGTTTGGCCGCGAGGAGCGCACCCTGAGTGAGTCGTTTGACCTGGTGCTTGATCTGGGTGTACAGCCGCTGGTCACGCTACACGCGCCGCCCCAGGGTTACTTCCGCTGGGACGGCCACAGCCCGGACACGCTGCTGAAGCTGCGCGAGATGGTGGGCGAGTTCGAAAAACCCAAATTCTTCACCTACAAACAGTCCCTGTGTGCCCACAGCCGTAACACCCAGGTGGGGTGTAACGCGTGTATCGACATTTGCTCGGCCCAGGCCGTCAGCAGCGACAAGGCGCGCCAGAAGATCACCGTCAACCCCAACCTGTGTGTGGGCTGCGGGGCCTGCACCACGGTGTGCCCCACGGGTGCGCTGAGCTATGCCTACCCCCGCGTGGCTGAGCAGGGGCTGCGTTTTAAAACCCTGCTCAGCACCTACGCCAAAGCCGGTGGCAAAGACGCCGTGTTGCTGCTGCACAGCCAGCAGCAAGGCCAGAAGCTGGTGGAGCAGTTGGGCCGCGAAGCCCGGCTGAAGCACCTGCACGGCGTGCCTGCCAACTTCATCCCCGTGGCGCTGTGGCACACCGCCAGCACGGGTATCGACCTGTGGCTGTCGGCCGTGGCACAGGGGGCATCGCAGGTGGTGGTGCTGACCACTGGCGAAGAAGCGCCTGACTATGTGCGCGGGTTGGAGTCCCAGATGGCAGTGGCCCAGGCCGTGCTGCAGGGGCTGGGTTACACCGGCACCCATTTTCGGGTGGTACGCGCCGAGACTGCGGCGGCGCTGGA
>JAGOEY010000131.1:3034-5640 GCA_017997515.1 Burkholderiaceae bacterium
CTGTTGCCACCACGCTCCTCCGCGCTGGACGAAGAAACCGCACGTGCTGAGGTGTACGGCCTGCTGGCGCAGCTGTTTTATGCGGTGCCACCAGCCGATCTGCTGGACGCCCTGCGCGTGGCTGTGACCGAGGCACCAGCGGCCGGGGCTTTTTTGCAGGAGCCTTGGCAACAGCTGGTGGGTGTGGCGCGGGAACTGCCGGACACTGCTATCCAGGCCGAGTACCAGGCGCTGTTTGAAGGTGTTGGCAAACCCGAGGTTTACCTGTTTGGCTCACACTACCTGAGTGGTTTTTTGAACGAGAAACCATTGGCCAAGCTGCGCACCGACCTCGCAGGCCTGGGCCTGGCGCGCGACGAGGCCATGTCCGAGACCGAAGACCACGTGGCCTATGTGTCGGAGGTCATGCGTTACCTGATTGCGGGGGACGACATGGCGGTTTGCAACCTCACCCAGCAGCAGGTTTTTTTCAGCCAGCACCTGCAGCCGTGGCTGCCCGCCATGTGTGACGCCGTGGCCCAGCATCCGGATGCGCATTTCTACCGTGCACTTGCCACATTCACCGCTGCATTCATCCAGGTCGAAGCCCAGGGTTTTGACATGCTCGATTGAGCACGCTACCGGGGGTTTCCCCTCTGAAAACTTGAACCGTATACGGGGGTCTTCCATTGCACCAGCATGGTGAGTCCTTTACAGTATGCAAATCATTTCATAACTGCCCGCCATCCTGGAGACACTCCATGCAGGAAAGCCAGCCTATCACCCTACCGGCCCCTTCACGCCGTGGGTTCTTTTTCGGAGCAGCCACCGTCGGTGCCGCTGCCGCAGCGGTGACTGCGTTGCCCCAGCTCGCCGCCGTCACCCCCGTGGCCGTGGAAGAGCATCCACCCGTGCCCGAGCGGGGCGGTGGGTACCACCTCTCCGAACACGTCAAGCGTTACTACAAAACCACCCGTCTCTGACTGGACTGCCATGTTGCTCACCAAGAAAAACGAGGGCAGCGTGCAGCACGGTGCTGCACGCTCGCAATTTGTCCACAGCCTGCGCCGGGGCCTGTCACAGGCCCTGCCCACCATGGACCGCCGGGCTTTCCTGCGGCGTTCTGGTTTGGGTGTCGGGGTTGGCCTGGCTGCATCCCAGCTGACGCTGGTCAAGAAGGCCCAGGCCGCAGCCGGTGCTGGCGCAGGTATGGGCACCAGCAAGATCGAAGTCAAACGCACGGTGTGTGGCCACTGCTCGGTGGGTTGTGCGTCGGATGCGGTGGTTGAAAACGGTGTCTGGGTGCGCCAGGAGCCGGTGTTCGACTCCCCCATCAACCTCGGCGCACACTGCGCCAAAGGTGCGGCACTGCGTGAACATGGCCACGGTGAATACCGGCTGCGTTACCCGATGAAGCTGGTCAACGGCAAATACGAACGTATCAGCTGGGACACGGCGCTCGACGAGATCAGCGCCAAGATGCTCGACCTGCGCAAGGCCAGCGGGCCCGATTCGGTGTACTGGGTGGGCTCGTCCAAACACAGCAACGAGCAGGCCTACCTGATGCGCAAGTTTGTGAGCTACTTCGGCTCGAACAACTGCGACCACCAGGCGCGTATCTGCCATTCGACCACGGTGGCTGGCGTGGCCAACACATGGGGCTACGGCGCCATGACCAACTCCTACAACGACATGCAGAACGCAAAGGTTGCGCTCTACATTGGCTCCAACGCCGCCGAAGCCCACCCTGTGAGCATGTTGCACATGCTGCATGCCAAGGAAACCGGCTGCAAGATGATTGTGGTGGACCCACGTTTCACCCGCACAGCGGCCAAGGCCGACGAGTACGTGCGTATCCGGTCGGGCTCCGACATCGCTTTCCTGTTTGGTGTGTTGCACCACATCTTCAAGAACGGCTGGGAAGACAAGCAGTACATCAACGACCGCGTGTTTGGCATGGACAAAGTGCGCGAGGATGTGATGGCCAAGTGGACACCCGACAAGGTCGAGGAAGTCTGCGGCGTCAAAGAGGCTCAGGTGCTCAAGGTGGCGACCTGGCTCCACGAGAACCGTCCAGGCACCATCGTTTGGTGTATGGGCCAGACGCAGCACTCCATCGGCAACGCCATCGTGCGGGCGTCATGCATCCTGCAACTGGCGCTGGGCAATGTGGGCAAGTCGGGTGGCGGCACCAACATCTTCCGGGGCCATGACAACGTGCAGGGCGCCACCGATGTGGGCCCCAACCCTGACTCGCTGCCGGGCTACTACGGCCTGGCCGAGGGCTCGTGGAGGCATTTCGCCAATGCATGGGGTGTGGAGTACGACTGGATCAAGGGCCGGTTTGCGTCCCCCGCCATGATGACCAAACCCGGCATCACCGTGTCGCGCTGGATCGACGGCGTGCTGGAGAAAAACGAGCTGATCGACCAGGAATCCAACCTGCGCGGGGTCGTGTACTGGGGCCATGCACCCAACTCGCAGACACGCGGGCTGGAGATGAAGCGTGCCATGGACAAGCTCGACCTGCTGGTCGTGGTGGACCCTTACCCGTCTGCCACCGCCGCCATGGCCGCCATGCCCGGCAAGCCCGAAGACCTGAACCCGAACCGCGCGGTCTACCTGCT
>JAGOEY010000132.1 GCA_017997515.1 Burkholderiaceae bacterium
GGTGCGTCGGGCAACTTCGAGCTGAACGTGTTCCGCCCCATGGTGGCGCACAACTTCCTGCAGAGTGTGCGTTTGCTGGCCGACGGTATGGTGAGCTTCAACGACCACTGCGCCGTGGGTATCGAGCCGAACCATGACCGTATCACCGAGCTGGTGGACCGTTCGCTGATGCTGGTGACCGCACTCAACACCCACATCGGCTACGACAAGGCCGCCTACATTGCCAAGAAGGCGCACAAGGAGGGCAGCAGCCTGCGTGAGGCGGCCGTCGCATCGGGCCATGTGACGGGTGAGCAGTTCGACAAATGGGTGGTGCCCGGCAACATGGTAGGGCGCTGATTTAAAGAAAAAAGGCCTGTAGCGCCCGACCTGTGTGCGCTAGCTGCTCTCTTTTTGGGAGCGTGGCGGTTTCTTGAGAAAGGCCAGCAGGCGCCGCTCGGCAGCACTCAAAGCCCGCGGTGAGGCCGCACCGCCAATCCGCTCCCACACCCGTTGCATGCCGGGCCCCGCGTCCGACGCTAGGCGCGCGCCCAGTTCCAGCACGCCGGGGTGCACATACGACTTCTTGCACACGGCCGGTGTGTTGCCGAGTTGGCGTGCGACTTCGGCCAGGATTTCTTTGGCGCTGTAGTTGGCGGGGCTGGCCGGTGGCTCACACGCCAGGCGGGTGAGTTCCAGCGCCTGGGCCGTGCCGTGCCAGGTGCGGAAATCCTTGGCGGTGAAGTGCTGGTCCTCGGCTACACCCGCGCCGCGTGGGCTTGGCGCAGCAATCTCGCGCAGGTAGCTGTTCACATCGCTGGAACCCACGGTGTGCACCGTGCCGTCGGCGTCCTCGTACTGGAACAGGTCCTGCCCCGGCAGCTGCTGGCAACGCCGCACCACACGGGCCACACGCGGGTCGCTGAGGGTGACCTGCTGCTGCACACCACTCTTGCCGCGAAAACGCAGCTGCAGTGTGTTGCCACGCACACCGGCATGGCGTGTGCGTAATGTGGTCAACCCGTACGAGCCGTTGCTGGCCGCGTATTCCTCGTTGCCGACCCGCATGTAGGTGGTGTCCAGCAGCCGCACGATGGTGGCCAACACGGTGGTGCGTGCCAGCGCCTGCCCGCGGCGCGGTGCCAGGTCGCGCGCCACACGTTGGCGGATACGCGGCAGTGTCTGGCCGAACGCTCGCATACGGTCGAACTTGTCTTCGTCGCGCACACGCCGCCACTCGGGGTGGTAGCGGTACTGGCGGCGGCCCCGTGCGTCCAGCCCGGTGGCCTGCAGGTGCCCGTTGTGCAGGGGGCAGATCCACACGTCAGTGTAGGCGGGGGGAATGGCCAATTTGCGGATACGGGTGATTTCGTCTGTGTCGGTGACCCAGTTGCCATTGGGTTTGCGGAATCGAAAGGATTTGCCACGCAGCACCCGCGTGAGGCCCGGCATGTCGGCAGCAACGTACACCAAGCCGGACGGCAGAGGGCCACCTTCGCCTGGTGGCGGGCTGGCTGATGAGGAGGAACGCGTGGAACCCGCCATGTGTGAAAAGGCTCGTATGGATGAAACCTTGCCATCACATCCGAACGCGATTCATGGGCGTGTAGGAGGCCACCCGTGGAATGGGTGGGAGCGCACCGGAGACGCTGTTCCGGTGGCTTGTTGCCTGGCCCGCTACTGCCAAAAATATGAATCAAAAGTGCCGCCAGCGCCCGAAGGACGGGCGCAAGCAGCTATCAAAACAGTAGTTTCAGGGGAGTACGCTGCAGCCTCAAGGCTTGGCAGCTGCCTGGGCCTGGGCGATCCAGCTGTCGAAGGTCTTCTGGTGGCCCTTGATCCAGCCGTCCACATGGCGGTCGATGTCGGCGGCTTTGTTCTGGCCGTCACGCATGCGCAGGTTTTGGGCATTCACGTCGGCTACCGGCAGCTTCATCAGCTCGAACAGTTTGGCCGCAGCCGGGTTCTTGGTGGTGAAGTCCTTGTTGGCCACGATGCGTTGCACGTTCACGGTGAAGCCGTAGTCGCTGCCGTCGGGCATCTTGGTGCTCAGCTTGCTTTGCTCGCCGGGCAGTGACGAGAAGGGTACTTGCAAAAACGTCACGTCCTTGCCGGGCTGCAGCACACCGCTGACCCAGTACGGCGTCCAGGTGTAGAACAGCACGGGCTGGCCCTGTTTGTAGCGCACGATGGTGTCGGCAATCAGGGCGGCGTAGCTGCCCTGGTTGTGGGTGACGGTGTTGCGCAGTTTGTAGGCGTCGAGGTGGTGTTCGATCACACCTTCACAGCCCCAGCCCGGGTTGCAGCCGGTCAGGTCGGCCTTGCCGTCGTTGTTGGCGTCAAACAGTTTGGCGATCTTCGGGTCGGCCAGCTGGGCCAAGTTGGTGATCTTGTACTGGTCGGCGGTTTTTTTGTCGATCAGGTAACCCTGCAGCGAGTTGGTGACGTAGGTGCTGTTGCGCCACATTTTGGCGTCGCCACCCGCGTTTTTGTAGAAGTCGGCGTGGAGCGGGTCCCAGTGGGTGGCGAGGAAGGTCGCGTCGCCGTTGGCCAGCGCGAGGTGGCCGGTGGCGTATTCAATTTCTTGCGGGGCCTTGACGGTGTAGCCCAGTTTTTCCAGGGCGCGGGACACCAGCAGGGTCTGGAACGATTCTTCGGCAATCGAGCTTTTGATCGGTTGTACGGTGATGCCCTTGCCAGGCAGTTCGGCGGCAGTGGCGGCACCGGCCAGGCCGAGGGCCAGCAGGCTGGCTGCGGAGGTGTGGATCAGTTTTGAAATCATGTGCTTGTTCTCCTTGGGTGTTGAAAGAAGTGCGTGCTCAGTGCACGTGGGAGGCGATTTCGGCTTCTGCCGACACCCGGTAGGGTGTTGCGGGTTGCTGGCGCTGCGGCAGGGCGCGGCACACCAGGCCCACCGGGCCGCGTTGCCACCAGTGGCGCGAGCCCCGTTGCGGTTGGCCCAGGGCCTGGGTGAAGCGGTCCAGCGTGATGGCCAGCAGCACAATGCCCAGGCCGCCCACGGTGGCCAGGCCCATGTCGAGCCGGCCAATACCCCGCAGCACCATCTGGCCCAGTCCGCCCACGGCGATCATGGAGGCGATGACGACCATCGACAGCGACAGCATCAGTGACTGGTTCACCCCCGCCATGATGGACGGCATGGCCAGCGGCAGCTGCACCTTGGTCAGCATTTGCCAGGGCGAGGCACCGTAGGCGCGGGCGGCTTCGATCAGGTCTGGCCGCACCTGGCGGATGCCCAGGTTGGTCAGGCGCACCAGTGGCGGCAGCGCAAAGATGATGGTCACGATGACGCCGGGCACATTGCCAATACCAAACAGCATCACCACCGGCACCAGGTACACAAATGCGGGTGTGGTTTGCATCGCGTCGAGCAGGGGGCGGGTCAGGCGCTGGGCGCGGTCGCTGCTGGCCAGCAGGATGCCCAGTGGCAGGCCAATCACCATACAAAACACCAGGGAGGTGAGCACCAGCGAGAGGGTGACCATGGCTTCGGGCCAGATGCCGAGCATGGCGACGATCAGCAGCGACACGACGGCACCGATGGCAATCGCGCGGCTTGCAAACTGCCACGCCAGCAGGCCGAGCAGCGCCACCATGGCCAGTGTGGGCACGCTGAGCAGCAGGCTTTCCACCCAGGTCAAGGTGCCGTCGATGGGGCCACGCACGGTCTGGAAGAAGGGGCGGAAGTTCTCCACCACCCAGCCTAGGCCCTGGTTGATCCAGCTTTCAATTGGCAGCGAGCCGTCCCACAGCTGGCTCAGGTGCAGGCCACTGGTGGTGCTGTCCAGATCGGGGCTCACCGCGCTGGCGGGTGCGTCCAGCCAGTTGTCCGCGCCGCCCGCGTCCAGGGGCTGGCTGGTGGTCTGCCAGGGGTCGGCCTCCACAGCGGCGGCAGGTGGTGAGGCCATGTCCCAGGGGGATGTGCTGGTGGCGGCATCCGTGGGGGGAGTTGAGGGGGTGGCCCAGGGGTTGGTTTCTACCAGTGGGGGCAGCGTGGTGCCGTTGTCGGTGCCGGATGGGGCGAGGAGGGTTTCGTTCATGCGATCTTTCGGAGTCAAGGGGCGGCAACGGCCGTGGTGGCCGGTGCGGGGGCAGCGGGTTCGATGGGGGTGTCACGGTCCAGAAACTTCAGCAAGGTGGTCTTGCTGATTGCGCCGCGAAAACGCCCATCGTCCGCCACCACCGGCATGGCGTAAGGGGCTTGCGCCACCTTGCCAAACAGCCCACTCACCGGTTCGTCCGCGGCAATCGGCTCCACGCCGTCCAGGTAGGCGTGGGACAGCCCCAGCGGGCCCACGTGCCCGGCCAGCGCCTTGCGCAGCGAGTCCACCGACACAATGCCGAGGTACCGCTGCGCGGCGGTGACCACATAAGCGTATTCGCGGTCCTGGTCTTCCAGTTGTTTCAGTGCCGCACGCGAGCCCTTGCCGGCTTGTTCGGCCACCACCACCTGCGGTTTGCGCGCAATGTCGCTGGCCTTGAACACGGCCGCTGCGTCCACACCGCGCACAAAGCTGCGCACATAGTCGTCCGCCGGGTTGCGCAAGATTTCTTCAGGGGCGCCCACCTGCACCACCTGGCCGTCTTTCATGATGGCGATGCGGTCGCCAATCCGCATGGCTTCGTCCAGGTCGTGCGAGATAAAAACGATGGTGCGGCGGCGCACCTGCTGCAGCCGCAGCAGCTCGGACTGCATCTCTGTGCGGATGATCGGGTCGAGTGCCGAAAACGCCTCGTCCATCAGCAGGATCGACGGGTCAGACGCCAGTGCGCGTGCCAGGCCCACACGCTGCTGCATGCCACCCGACAGCTCGTCGGGGTAACTCGCGCCCCAGCCGTCCAGGCCCACCTGTTCCAGCGCCAGGGTGGCTTGCTGCTCGCGCTCGGCGCGGTCCACACCCGCCAGTTCCAGGCCAAAGGCAGTGTTGTCCAGCACGGTCATGTGCGGCATCAGCGCGAACGACTGGAACACCATGCTGATGTCCTTGCGGCGCAGCGCACGCAGCTGGGCGTCGGAGTGCAGGTTGATGTCCTGCCCGTCGATCACGATGCGCCCGGCGGTGGGTTCGATCAGGCGGTTCAGCAGGCGCACGAGGGTGGACTTGCCCGAGCCCGAAAGGCCCATGATGACGAAGATTTCGCCCGCATGGATGTGCAGGTTCGCGTCGAACACGGCGATGGAATGGCCTGTCTGCGCCAGGATGTCTTGTTTGGATACGCCTTGCCGGACAAGGTCCAGAGCAGTTTCGGGTGCTTCGCCGAAAACCTTGAAGACATGATCGATGGTGATTTCTTTTGCCACGCGCCGGGCTCCTTTTTTAAAAGAGTTGAACAAGCGCCGCCCGGAGGCGACTGCTGCGGGCCGAAACCCGCAGAAAGGGGCTGCTGCACAAAGTCGAACGGACGTGAAAACGCCCCAGCGGCCAAAGGATTGCTATGGCCGCCAGACAGGCGCTGAGGACGACATGTGACGAAAACAGTGCCCGTCGAAGTCTCCGGCATCCGGAACAGCGGGCCCGGTCGAGGGGGCTGGCTCCGGCGGGAGTGACTTGGCATCAGGGCCGGAAAGATCCGGCCAGGGTGTCAGGCGCTAGGCCCGACAAGAACATCCTGCACCGCGACGGGA
>JAGOEY010000014.1 GCA_017997515.1 Burkholderiaceae bacterium
TGCGCTGGAAGCCGAACATCGAGTAGTACACGTAGAACGGCACCATGATGCGGTTGCTGGTCGAGTACGACGTGGCGGCAGCGATCCAGCTGGACATACCACCGGCTTCGTTGATGCCCTCTTGCAGAATCTGACCAGCCTTGTCTTCGCGGTAGTACATCACCTGGTCTTTGTCGACCGGGGTGTAGTTCTGGCCTGCGGGGTTGTAGATACCGACCTGGCGGAACAGGCCTTCCATACCAAAGGTGCGGGCTTCGTCCACCAGGATAGGCACCACGCGCGGGCCCAGAGCCTGGTCACGCAGCAACTGCGTGAGGAAACGCACATACGCTTGCGTGGTGGAGATTTCACGGCCTTCGGGCGTGGGGTCCATCACCGACTTGAAGGTGTCGAGCGACGGCACGGTGAAGCTCTCGTCGGCCTTCACGCGGCGGTGGGGCAGGTAGCCGCCCAGAGCCTTGCGGCGCTCGTGCAGGTACTGCATTTCTGGCGTGTCGTCGGCCGGTTTGTAGAACGGGATGTCTGCCAGCTGGCTGTCGGGGATCGGGATGTTGAAGCGGTCGCGGAAGGCCTTGACGTCTTCGTCGGCCAGCTTTTTGGTCTGGTGGACGTTGTTCTTGCCTTCGCCGATCTTGCCCATGCCAAAGCCCTTGACGGTCTTGATCAGCAAGACGGTGGGCTGGCCCTTGTGGCTGTTGGCCTTGTGGAAGGCGGCATACACCTTCTGCGAATCGTGGCCACCACGGCGCAGGTTAAAGATGTCCTCGTCGCTCATGTTCTCGACCATCTTGGCGGTGCGCGGGTCCTTGCCGAAGAAATGTTTACGCACGTAGGCACCGTCGTTGGCCTTCATGGCCTGGTAGTCGCCGTCGAGGGTGTCCATCATCAGCTTGCGCAGGGCACCGTCTTTGTCGCGGGCCAGCAGCGGGTCCCAGCCCGAGCCCCACAGCAGCTTGATGACGTTCCAGCCCGCGCCGCGGAACTCGCCTTCGAGCTCTTGCACGATCTTGCCGTTGCCACGCACCGGGCCGTCCAGGCGCTGCAGGTTGCAGTTGATGACAAACACCAGGTTGTCGAGCTTTTCACGCGCGGCCAGGCCGATGGCGCCCAGCGATTCGACTTCGTCCATTTCACCGTCGCCCAGGAAAGCCCAGACCTTGCGGTTTTCGGTGTTGGCGATGCCACGGGCGTGCAGGTACTTGAGGAAACGCGCCTGGTAGATGGCCATCAGCGGGCCAAGGCCCATGGACACGGTGGGGAACTGCCAGAACTCGGGCATGAGCTTGGGGTGCGGGTAGCTGGACAGGCCCTTGCCGTCCACTTCCTGGCGGAAGTTGAGCAGCTGTTCTTCGGTCAGGCGGCCTTCGAGGTAGGCGCGGGCATACACACCGGGCGACACGTGGCCCTGGATGTAGAGGCAGTCGCCGCCATGTTCTTTGCCGGGTTCGTTGTTCTCGGCGTGCCAGAAATGGTTGAAGCCGGCGCCAAACAGGCTGGCCAGCGAGGCAAACGAGCCGATGTGGCCACCCAGGTCACCACCGTCAGCGGGGTGCAGGCGGTTGGCCTTGACCACCATGGCCATGGCGTTCCAGCGCATGTAGGCGCGCAGGCGCTCTTCAATGGCCAGGTTGCCGGGCGAGCGTTCTTCCTGGTCGGTCTCGATGGTGTTGACGTAGCCGGTGGTGGCAGAGAACGGCATGTCGATGCTGCTCTGGCGCGCATGTTCCAGCAGTTGCTCCAGCAGGAAGTGCGCACGCTCGGGGCCCTCGCTGCTGATGACGGCGGACAAGGCGTCCATCCATTCACGGGTTTCTTGGCTGTCCGCGTCAGGGGCGGCAGATCCGAAGAGGTTTTCGGGGAGGGCTGACATGGGTTTGTCTCCGGTTGGTTGTCAGGGAATTTAGTGCAGCGCGTCTAGTTTCGCATACTTCTTCTTGATTTCAAATAGTGCCGGATGATTCCATAATGCGGTATAAAATTGCGGCAGATTTCCAACACTTTGGTGCAACTTCTCCCTCTGACGCAGAGGGCAAACACCCCTCCCCTACACTTTGCCCATGCAATCTCCGCCCCCGGCGTCCCCCTCCCGCCATCCTGCTGCCAGCCCCGCCTCCCGGTGGCGCAGCTGGTGGCGCAGCCAGTCCGCCCACCGGCAGGACCGTTTTGCCATGCTGGCACCGCTGGCTGCTGTGTTGTTGTTCCTCGCCGCTATCAGCACCGCCTTCTGGTACCTGCGCGCCGAAGAAAAAGACCGCGAGCAGGAAGCCGTCAAACGGGATGTCGAATACGCGCAGCAGCGGGTGCGCCTGCGCCTGCTGGAGCGGCAGGAGCAGCTGATGCGCCTGGCGCGCGACGTGTCAAACAAGGAGGTGGACGCACATGAATTTGTGAGCCGCGCCGAGTCGCTGGTGAACCAGTACCCCGAGCTGCAGGCCGTCACCTGGATCGATGAACGCCGCCGTGTGTTGGCCACCCATGCCGCCTCCACCCTGGCCCCCGGCCAGTTGCGCACGGTGGACGATGTGCTGCGACCTGGCGAGACCGAAGGTATCTACAGTCTGGCGCGGGACCTGCAGCAACCGGTGTATTCACAGCCTGTGGGCGGCACGGACAGCCCCACGCTGCTGCAGCTGCACACCCCCATCACGGACCAGGGCCACTTCGCGGGTGTGGTGCTGGGGGAATACTCCATCGACGGGCTGCTGCGCTACGGCGCGCCCACCGAGGTGCAGGCCAAATATGCGCTGACCCTGCTCGACGGCAGCAACCGCCTGCTGGCCGGCACACCGCTGCCCGAACGCAACGGTGCCACGCGGCTGGTGCCGTGGTCCACCGACCCGAGTGAGTACGAAATTCCGGTATCCCCCGTGGGCAACAGCCTGGTGTTCCGGGCCCAGGCGTACCAGACCTCGCTGGGCCTGGTTGGCAGTGGTTTGTTCTGGATGGTGGGTATCCTGAGTGTGCTGACCGCCGCCATGCTGATCGTGACCTGGCGGCACACCCGGCGGCGGCTGCAGGCGCAACAGGCGCTGGTGGCCGAGACCAACTTCCGCCGCGCGATGGAAAACTCCATCCTCACCGGCATGCGCGCCCTGGACATGTATGGCCGTATCACCTACGTCAACGCCGCGTTCTGCCAGATGACGGGCTGGAGCGAAAGTGAGCTGGTGGGCCAGACTGCCCCCTTCTCGTACTGGCCGGAAGACGACCACGACCTGCTGGCCTCCCGGTTGGCGGATGAACTGAGCGGCAAGGTCTCACCGGCTGGTTTCCAGGTGCGGGTTAAACGCAAAAGTGGTTCGTTATTTGATGCCCGGCTGTATGTGTCGCCGCTGATCGACGCCAAGGGGCACCAGACCGGCTGGATGACGTCGATGACCGACATCACCGAGCCCAACCGCATCCGCGAGCAGCTGACCGCATCCCACGAACGCTTCACCGTGGTGCTGGAGGCGCTGGACGCATCGGTGTCCGTGGCACCACTGGGCAGCCAGGAGCTGCTGTTTGCCAACAAGATGTACCGGCTGTGGTTTGGGGCCCAGACGGTAGGCCACTTGCAGCTGGTGGCCCAGGCCGGGCGGCCCGACGTGGAGCCGGTGGACGAGTCACTCGACGAAGACGGGTTGATGGGCTTCCCGACCGACTCGATCACCAGCGCCCAGGCCGAAAACGCCGAAATTTTTGTGCCTGAACTGGGCAAATGGCTGGAAGTGCGCTCGCGTTACCTGAACTGGGTGGACGGCCGTATCGCCCAGATGGTGATTGCCACCGACATCACACCACGCCGCCAGGCTGAGGCACAGTACGCACTACAAGCACAACGCGCCCAGTCGGCCAGCAGCCTGATCACCATGGGGGAAATGGCCTCCAGCGTGGCGCACGAGCTGAACCAGCCGCTGGCCGCCATCAGCAACTACTGCAGCGGGATGGTGTCGCGCATCAAGAGCCAGCAGATCACCGAAGAGGCGCTGCTGGCCGCGCTGGAGAAAACCGCCCACCAGGCCCAGCGCGCCGGGCAGATCATCCAGCGTATCCGCTCGTTCGTGAAGCGCAGTGAGCCCAACCGCACACCGTCGGACATCACGGGCATGGTGATGGAAGCGGTGGAGCTGGCCAACATCGAGCTGCGCCGCCGCAATGTGCGCCTGTCGCACTACATTGCGGCACGGCTGCCCACGCTGCATGTGGACCCGATCCTGATCGAGCAGGTGCTCGTTAACCTGATGAAAAATGCGGCCGAGTCGATCGACCACGCCGACCGCCCGCTGGCCCGCCGCAGCGTGGAGCTGCGGGTGGTGCCCAAACAGATCGACGACCAGCCGGTGGTGGAGTTTTCGGTGGCAGACACCGGCCAGGGCCTGGCACCCGAGGTGCTTGATCGGCTGTTTGAAGCCTTCTTTTCGACCAAGGTGGAAGGTATGGGCATCGGGCTCAATTTGTGCCGCAGCATCATCGAGTCGCACCAGGGAAGAATGCAGGCAGAGAACCTCTACAATGGCCCCGAAATCATGGGCTGCCGCTTCTCTTTCTGGATTCCGCTGGACAAGCCCGCCTGACGATGTCGCTTGATTTCGCCTGATTTCACATTCCCCCCAGAACCCCGAGGCAACTGCATGAGCTTGATTCCCAAAAAAGGTACGGTCTATGTCGTGGACGACGACGAGGCAGTGCGTGACTCCCTGCAGTGGTTGCTTGAAGGCAAGGACTACCGCGTCCGTTGCTTTGATTCCGCTGAATCCTTTTTGAGCCGATACGACCCGCGTGAAGTGGCCTGCCTGATCATTGACATCCGTATGGGTGGCATGACGGGCCTGGAGCTGCAGGACCGGCTGATCGAGCGCCACTCCCCCCTGCCCATCGTCTTTATCACTGGCCACGGCGACGTGCCCATGGCGGTGAACACCATGAAAAAGGGTGCGCTGGACTTCATCCAGAAACCTTTCAAGGAAGAAGAACTGTTGGGCCTGGTTGACCGCATGCAGGACACTGCCCGTGAAGCCTTCGCCGGCCACCAGCAAGCCGCCAGCCGCGACGCGCTGCTGGGCAAACTCACCTCGCGCGAAGCGCAGGTGCTGGAGCGTATCGTTGCCGGCCGCCTGAACAAACAGATCGCCGACGACCTGGGCATCAGCATCAAGACGGTGGAGGCGCACCGCGCCAACATCATGGAAAAGCTCAACGCCAACACCGTGGCCGACCTGCTGAAGATTGCACTGGGACAAAACGCTCCCAAAGCCTGACGCTCTTAAAACCATAGCTGCTTGCGCCCGTCCCACCTAGGCTGACGGGCGTTTTTACTTCAAAACCACCGTTTTAGACCACCCCATGACCGCCCAACTGATCGACGGCAACGCCCTCTCCCAGAAGCTCCGCACCGATGTCGCCGCACGCGCCGCAGCCCTCAAGACCCGTGGTATCACCCCCGGGCTGGCGGTGGTGCTTGTCGGCGACAACCCTGCCAGCCAGGTGTATGTGCGCAACAAGGTCAAGGCCTGCCAAGACGCGGGCCTGTACTCGGTGCTCGAAAAATACGAAGCCACGCTGACCGAGGCCGACCTGCTGGCCCGCGTTGAGGCGCTGAACAACGACCCCGCGATCCACGGCATCCTGGTGCAGCTGCCGCTGCCCGCCCACATCGACGCGCAAAAAGTGATCGAAGCCATCTCGCCCGCCAAGGATGTGGACGGCTTCCACATCGCCAGCGCGGGCGCACTCATGACCGGTATGCCAGGCTTCTGGCCCTGCACGCCGTATGGCTGCATGAAGATGCTCGAATCCATCGGGTATGACCTGAAAGGCAAACATGCCGTGGTGATTGGCCGCTCCAACATCGTCGGCAAACCCATGGCGCTGATGCTGCTGCAGAAAAACGCCACCGTCACCATCTGTCACAGTGCCACCAAAGACCTCAAGGCCATGACCCTGCAGGCCGACGTGATCGTCGCTGCCGTGGGCAAACGCAACGTTCTCACCGCCGACATGGTCAAGCCCGGTGCGGTGGTGCTGGACGTGGGCATGAACCGCAACGATGAAGGCAAGCTCTGCGGCGACGTGGACTTCGACGGCGTGAAAGCAGTGGCCAGCCACATCACCCCGGTGCCTGGCGGTGTGGGCCCGATGACCATCACCATGCTGCTGGTCAACACACTCGAAGCGGCTGAGCGCGCTGCGTGAGCCTTTCCGGGAAACTAAACCACGGCAACTGCTGTCACACACCCGGCTGACACTGGGCACAAAACCCGTCCGCCCACCTTGTTTGCCCGCTCCACGCCACCATCTGAATTGCCATGACCAATCCTTTGCTCGCCATCACCGACCTTCCCGCGTTTGACCGCATCGCCCCCGAACACGTCGCACCCGCGGTGGACGCGTTGCTGGCCGATGCCGAGCAGGCGCTGGAGACAGTCACCGCGCCGGACTTCCCCGCAGACTGGACGGCCATCTCGCGTGTGTTGGACGTGAGCACCGACCGGTTTGGCCGGGCCTGGGGCGCTGTCAGCCACCTCAACTCCGTGGCCGACACATCGGCCCTGCGCGCGGCCTACAACGAAGCCCTGCCCCGCGTGACCGAGTTCTGGACCCGGCTGGGCGCAGATGAGCGCCTGTATGCCAAGTACAAGGCGATTGACCCCGCCACGCTGAACACCGAACAGCGCCAGGCGCACCACAACGCGGTACGCAACTTCGTGTTGTCCGGTGCCGAGCTGACGGGTGTGGCCAAGGAACGTTTTGCCCGCATCCAGGAACGGATGGCCGAGCTGAGCCAGAAGTTCAGCGAAAACGCGCTGGACGCGACCGATGCTTTTGCCTACTACGCCAGTGCAGAAGAGCTGGAAGGTGTGCCTGACGACGTGCAGCAAACCGCCGCAGCGGCCGCCCAGGCCGACGGCAAACCCGGCTTCAAACTCACGCTGAAAATGCCGTGTTACCTGCCGGTGATGCAGTTCGCCCACAGCAGCGCCCTGCGCCAGACGATGTACCGCGCCTATGTCACCCGCGCGTCCGAACAGGCCCCGCAAGACCAGCTGGTGTACGACAACAGCGCGCTGGTGCTGGAAATCCTGGCGCTGCGCAAGGAAGAAGCCAACCTGCTGGGGTATGCCAACTTTGGTGAGGTGTCGGTGGTGCCCAAGATGGCCCAGTCGCCCGCCGAGGTGGTGAAATTTCTGCGTGATCTGGCCCACAAAGCCCGGCCTTACGCCGAAAAAGACCTGGCCGATATGCGTGCGTTTGCAGCCACCGAGCTGGGGCTGGCCGATCCACAGGCCTGGGATTGGCCCTATGTGAGCGAGAAACTCAAGGAAGCGCGTTACGCCTTCAGTGAACAGGAGGTGAAGCAGTATTTCACCGCGCCCAAAGTGCTGGGTGGCCTGTTCAAGATCATCGAAACCCTGTTTGAAGTGGCCATCCGCAAGGATGTGGCGCCGGTCTGGAACGACCAGGTCGAGTTCTACCGCATCGAACGCAACGGCGCGCTGGTGGGCCAGTTCTACCTGGACCAAGCCGCCCGCTCGGGCAAACGCGGCGGAGCCTGGATGGACGCCGAACGTTCGCGCTGGCTGCGCCCCGACACAGGGGTGCTGCAAACCCCGGTGGCGCACCTGGTGTGCAACTTTGCGAGTGGTGTGGGCGGCAAACCACCGCTGCTGACGCACGACGATGTCACCACCCTGTTCCACGAATTTGGCCACGGCCTGCACCACTTGCTGACCCAGGTGAACGAGCACGATGTGTCGGGCATCAGCGGCGTGGAATGGGATGCGGTGGAGCTGCCCAGCCAGTTCATGGAAAACTTCTGCTGGGAATGGGATGTGCTCAAACACATGACCTCCCATGTGGAGTCCGGTGAGCCATTGCCCCGCGCCCTGTTCGACAAAATGACCGCTGCGAAGAACTTCCAGAGCGGGCTGCAAACCCTGCGCCAAATCGAGTTTTCGCTGTTCGACATGCTGTTGCACACCGAACACAGCCCGGCGGACGACTTTATGCAGCTGCTGGACGCCGTGCGCCAGGAAGTGGCCGTGACCCGCCCGCCTGCATTCAGCCGCACGGTGCACACCTTCAGCCATATTTTTGCCGGTGGGTATGCGGCCGGTTACTACAGCTACAAGTGGGCCGAGGTGCTGAGCGCCGACGCGTATGCGGCTTTTGAAGAAACAGTGGGCGCAGATGGTTCCCCCAGCGCCCAGACTGGCAGAAAATACCGCGAAGCCATTCTGGAAGCCGGTGGCAGCCGTCCCGCCATGGAATCCTTCAAAGCCTTCCGGGGCCGCGAACCCAATCTGGACGCGCTGCTGCGCCACCAAGGCATGGCCTGAGCACTGAACATCGGCCCACACACGACTGGCATACGACTGGAGCACCCCATGGCACACACCACAACAGGATCTGCACGCTTCTCAACCCGGGCCACGGTCGTCGCGGGTATCGGTCTTTTGTTAGCGGTGTGCAGCGTGCAGGCGCAGCAGGTGTACCGCCATGTCGGGGCCGATGGCAGAGTCACCTATTCGGACAAACCTGCCGACACGGCAACACAGGGCAGAACTGGCGCAACACCTGCCGCAACCGCATCGGGCAGCCCCCTGCCCTATGAAGTACGGCAGATCGCCACCCGTTACCCGGTCACGCTGTACACCAGCGACAACTGTGCCCCCTGCAACTCCGCACGCAACCTGCTGTTGCAGCGTGGTGTGCCTTTCACCGAACGTACGGTGAACAGCCGCGAAGACACCGAAGCACTGCAGCGCATAAGCGGGGAAGCATCTCTGCCTTTTGGCAGCATTGGTGGCCAGCAACTCAAAGGTTTTTCGGACGCGGAATGGAGCCAGTACCTTGACGCGGCTGGTTACCCCAAAACATCACAACTGCCATCAGGCTTTCGTAATGCGCCCCCCACTGCATTGGTGGCGGTGAAACCCGCAGGGCCCACCGCTGCTGCGCCTGCCACGCCAGCACCCGCGGCGGCACCACGGGCTGCAGAGAGTATTGCGCCACGCACCAACCCCGCCGGTATCCAGTTCTGACACTGCTTGGCAAAGGGCTTCAAAGCCCTTTGCCAGGTATCAGAAAGTCAGGGTCTTAACGCCCTGCGCCGTGCCCAGCAGGCACACAGACGCCTTCTGGTAAGCAAACACCCCCACCGTCACCACACCGGGCCATTGGCTCACCGTGGCTTCAAACTGCAGCGGGTCGGTGATCTGCAGGCCGGTCACATCCACAATGTGCTGGCCGTTGTCGGTCACCAGCGGTTGGCCGTCTTTCTGGCGCACCTGGCCCGTGCCACCCAGCGCAGCAAACTGCTGCACGATACGTTGGGTGGCCATGGGAATCACTTCCACCGGCAGCGGAAACTGGCCCAGCGCTGTGACCAGTTTGGACTCGTCGGCAATACACACAAACTGCTTTGCCAGCGCCGCCACGATCTTCTCGCGGGTCAGTGCCGCACCGCCGCCCTTGACCATGTGGCCCTGGCCGTCAATTTCGTCCGCGCCGTCGATGTAAACGGACAGCGACTCCACTGCATTGGCGTCCAGCACCGGAATACCGAGCGCCTGCAGCCGTTCTGTGCTGGCCACCGAGCTGGAGACAGCACCCTTGATCTGGTCCTTGATGGTGGCCAGAGCGTCGATGAATTTGTTGACAGTGGAGCCAGTGCCGACACCCACAAGCTCGCCGGGCACCACGTATGCCAGGGCCGCGTGGCCCACCAAAGTCTTGAGTTCGTCCTGGGTCAGGGGGGCCGATGTGGGGGTGGATGCGGAGGGAGGTGTCGTCATGGGGGAAAATCGGAGGTGAAATTCCACCGATTATCCAATGCCCCTCATTCCCTACGCCCTCGCCCGCCCCTTTTTGTTTGGCCTTGACGCCGAAGCCGCCCATGAACTCACCATGGCGTCCCTGGCCCGTGGCCAGGGCACCCCGCTGCAATGGGCATGGTGCTCGGAGCGCATCGAAGACCCGGTCACGCTGGCCGGACTGACCTTCCCGAACCGGGTGGGCCTGGCAGCCGGTCTGGACAAAAACGCCCGTTGTATCGATGGTCTGAGCGCCATGGGTTTTGGTTTTGTCGAGGTGGGCACCGTCACCCCCAAAGCCCAGCCCGGCAACCCCAAACCCCGCATGTTCCGCCTGCCGCAGGCCAACGCGCTCATTAACCGGCTGGGCTTCAACAACGAAGGCCTGGACGCGTTTGTTGCCAATGTGCAAAAGGCGACCTTTCGCCGCAAGAACCCGGCACGCCCCATGCTGCTGGGCCTGAACATCGGCAAAAACGCTGCAACACCGATCGAAGACGCCACCTCGGACTACCTGACCTGCCTGGACGGTGTGTACCCGCATGCCGACTATGTCACCGTCAACATCAGCTCGCCCAACACCAAAAACCTGCGTGCGCTGCAGAGTGATGAAGCGCTGGACGGCTTGCTGGGGGCCATTGCCGAACGGCGTGAAATTCTGGCGACACGCCATGGCAAACGGGTGCCAATCTTCGTGAAAATTGCCCCCGACCTGGATACGACCCAGGTTGACGTGATTGCTGCAACGCTACAGCGCCATGCCATGGACGGAGTGGTGGCCACCAACACCACCATCAACCGCGCTGCTGTGGAGGGCCTGCCCCATGCCGAAGAAGCCGGTGGACTCAGTGGTGCCCCGGTGCTTGAAGCCAGCAACCAGGTCATCCGCAGCCTGCGTGCCGCGCTGGGCAAGGGCTTCCCGATCATTGGTGTCGGCGGCATTCTGAGTGCACAAGATGCTCTGTCGAAAATCGACGCTGGTGCCGATGTGGTGCAGATCTACACCGGCCTGATCTACGAGGGCCCCAAGCTGGTCAAAGATTCGGCGCTGGCCCTGCAGCGCCGCGCATAAAAAAGGGTGCGACAACTTGGCGTTGTCGCACCCTTTGGGCATAAACACGGCTGCCGACTTACCGGCGAGGCAACACCAGCGGAATGAGCCAGCTGGCGATACGCGCCGACCGTTTGGTTCCAATGGCAGCCACCACCGCAACCGCCCCGCCCACTACAGCCACGGTTGCTACAGGATGGTCACGCAGGCTGCGTACCGTCATGCTGCGGGGGAATTGAGGGTCTGCCGTCACCGGCAGCACGCTGTGGGCCACAGGGGCCTGCGCTGCAGCGGCTGGCGCCGCGGCAGCCGCTGTCACAGCAGCTTCTTGCCGTGCCAGCCGCTCACGTTGTAATGCAATACGCTTGAGCAAGGCCTCTTTGTCCAAGGGGGGGATTTCATTCAGACGATCAGGTGATGCGGCTTTACGCCCATCGGGAAGAATCTCGGATTTGAGCGATCGCCAGTCTTTGCCCAGCTCTGCACGCGTGGGGCCAAATGCCACGGAACCCCGGCGCAGCAGGTACACAACCCCCAACGCCATACCCAACCACAGCACACCCCACGCTGTGGCGACCGACCAGGCTGCCGTCGCGCGGTATGGGGCGTCCCAGTAATGCACGATCAGGGCAAAAGACGCAATCGTCAAGGTCACGATGGTCAGGCCGAGCAAACCCAAGGTCAACGCCAGCAGCAGCTTGAGGCGTGTTTTCTCTTCGTCCCACCCCAGCCGTGCAAGCTGGACCCGGTCTTCCACGGCCTGAGCGCCCTCGCCCGCAGCAGTGCGAAGCTTTCGCAGCTGGGCATCAATCCCGAAAAACGAGAGTAAATTCATCAGGGATCAGTCCTTCATGTTAGGCGGCAGATAGCAGGCAGGGCCACGCCGCGCACAAGGCCCGGCGGGCACTGACCCGAGATCAGCGGCGGCTCAGCAAGAAGCCCAGCAACACACCCACTGCCAATGCGCCACCGGCAACATGCCAGGGTTCATCATGGGCATAGTTGTTGGCGGTGGTCGCAGCTTCGCGGGCCTTGCGGGCGGCTTCCTGGGCGGCTTCCACGGCTGTTTCACGCACCACGACCACACTTTCGTCGATGCGCTTGCGCAGCGCCTTGATCTGGGGCACTGCGTCCAGGTCTTTGCTGGCGAGCATGCCGCGCACGTCCGTCACCAGGTTTTCCAGTTCGGTGGCGGCGTTTTGGGGGGTAAATGCAGTCATAGGGCCTTCCTTGTTAAAAATAGCTGGGAATCTGGCAATGGGCCAAGTCCATACACCCGCGTAGGTGTATGTTGCTATGGTACAGGCTAGTGCGGCCCCTATGTACCTTTATCCTTGTAGGCCGATGCGACAATTTGCGCGACGATTTCGCCTATGGCCAGTGCGCTGGTGAGGCCCGGAGACTCAATGCCGAACAGATTAACCAAGCCCGCCACCCCATGCACCGCCGGGCCCTGGATGGCGAAGTCGCAGGCAGCCTCGCCTGGTGCGTGGATCTTGGGGCGGATGCCCGCATAACCCGGCACCAGTGCGCCGTCGGCCAGCGCGGGCCAGTACCGGCGCACCTCGCTGTAAAACGCGTCACCACGCCGTGGGTCCACTACCAGATCTGTGGGGGAATCGACCCATTCTACGTCGGGCCCAAACTTGGCCTGGCCACCCATGTCGAGTGTGAGATGTACACCCAAACCCGCGGCCTGCGGCACGGGGTAAATCAGGCGGCTGAATGGGGAACGGCCAGAGAGCGTGAAGTAATTGCCTTTGGCGTACCAGGCTCCAGGCACATGCTGCGCCGCCAGTCCGGCAAAACGGCGGGCCAGCGCAGGGGCCTGTAAACCTGCCGCATTGACCACCGTGGTGGCCTGCAGCGAGGTGCCGTCACCTGCTTCCAAAAAGATAGCATCTTGCGCACACTCCGCCTGCGCCAGAGGCGAATTAAGTGCCACAACACCCCCGGCGTTCTCCAGGTCACCTTGCAGCGACAGCATCAGCGCATGGCTGTCGACAATGCCGGTGCTGGGCGACAGCAGCGCCGCAACACAGGCCAGTTGGGGCTCCAGCACCTGCGCCTGCTCGGCACTGAGCCATTCCAGATCGTTCACCCCGTTGGCTGCGGCCTTGGCCTGGATGGCCTGCAACTGCGGAATCTGCGACGGGTCTGTGGCAACAATGAGTTTGCCGCAGCGCTTGTGGGCAATGCCCCGCTCGGCGCAGTAGGCGTACAGCAACTCCTTGCCTGCCACACACAGGCGCGCCTTCAGCGAACCTTGCGGGTAATAAATGCCCGCATGGATCACCTCGCTGTTGCGGGAGCTGGTGCCCGTGCCAATCGCATCAGCAGCCTCCAGCACAATGACTTCACGCCCTTGTAAGGCCAGCGCACGGGCGACGGCCAAACCGACCAGCCCCGCCCCAACAACCACACAATCCACCTTGTCCATAGTGACTCCCTCAAACCTATCCATGCCGATTTCCATGCGATAGCATCACGTTCTCATCTGGAGACCGCCATGCAGCGCATCGCTATTTTTGCCGTATTGACCCTGGCCGCTTTAACTGCCCACGGCCAGATCATCAAATGCACCGACCCGCGTACAGGCCGGGTCACATTCTCCGACAGCCCGTGTGCCACCGGACAAAGTGGTGTGGAAGTGGCCCCACGCCTGACACCGGAAGAAATCCAGGCCGACCGGGAGCGCGCCAACGCTGCCAACGAGCGCCGTGACCGCGAGCGGGCCGAGGAGCGGCAACGTGCAGCGGATCTGGCCGCAGCGGCACCTGCTGCGCCCGCCCCCCAGTGGCAGCAGCCTAACCTGGCCAACACTAACGAATGCCGCCAGGCACAACGCGACCTTGAGACCATTGCCAGCAGCATCACCGGCAGCGAGGAGCTCCGGCGCAACCGCATCAACGCTGCCACCGTGCGGGTCAACGCAGCCTGCGGCATGCAGACCGAGATGATCCAGCCGCCGTCCCAAGTTGTGGTCGCCCCCCCACGCCACCGGCCCATCGCACCACCGTTTGTGCAGCCCATCCCCCAACCCATTCCCCAAGGGCGCAGAAATATCACAGGTTGTGACGGCGCCACCTGCCGCGATGCGCAGGGCGGCATTTACCACCGCAATAGTCCCAGTACGATGACCGGCCCCAACGGTGCGGCCTGCCACAGGAGTGGAGCGCAATGGGTGTGCAACTGACCCACTGGTGTGGTTAAAAATTGATTTTTTGAACCGCACAAAGAAAAAGGACCTGGCCGTTAGACCAAGTCCTTTTGAATTACCAATTCTGGTGGGCGATGCAAGTTTCGAACTTGCGACCCCTGCAGTGTGAATGCAGTGCTCTACCCCTGAGCTAATCGCCCTAACACTACTGTGCTAGCCCGCTATTATGGCACAGATTTAAGCGACTTTTGGCCAAACCGTCTTTCCACCACTCGATTTATCCAGCTGTGCCAAAACAGCACCGTGGGCCTCTAGTTCCTGCGTATTGGCTTCGAGCACGGGCAGCATGAAGGTGCTCAGGTCCACACTCACGGTGGTGATGGTGGCCTGGTCGGACGGGCCTGCGTCGATCAGCAAGGCATCCTGCCCACGGGTCAGGTTGATATAGACGTCGGCCAGCAGCTCGGCGTCCAGCAAAGCGCCGTGCAAGGTGCGGCCCGAGTTGTCCACTTCCAGCCGGTCACACAGGGCATCGAGCGAGTTGCGTTTACCAGGGAACATCTCCTTGGCCATGGCCAGGGTGTCGGTCACACTGCCGACGAACTGCTTAAACGGCGGGCGGCCTGAAAGCTCCAATTCCTTGTTCAGGAAGCCCACGTCGAACGCGGCGTTGTGGATGATGATTTCCGCGCCGGACAGGTAGTCGAGCAAATCGTCGGCCACGGCTTCAAACTTGGGCTTGTCGCGCAGAAACTCGTTGCTGATGCCGTGCACCTTCAACGCGTCTTCGTGGCTGTCGCGGCCCGGGTTCAGGTAGAAATGTTTGTTGTTGCCGGTGAGTTTGCGCGCCACCAGTTCGACACAGCCGATTTCGATGATGCGGTCGCCGCCTTCGGCAGACAGGCCGGTGGTTTCGGTGTCAAGAACGATCTGGCGACCCGTGGAGGGCTTCATCTAGTGGTTCTCCTTGGCGTGGTTCAGCGAGTATTTCGGAATCTCGATCGTCACATCCTTTTGCGCCAGGATGGCCTGGCAGCTCAGGCGCGACTGCGGCTCCAGCCCCCAGGCGCGGTCCAGCAAATCCTCTTCCTCTTCTTCCAGCTCGTTGAGCGACTGGAAACCGTCACGCACCACCACGTGGCAGGTGGTGCATGCGCGGCTCATGTCGCAGGCATGTTCGATGTTGATGTGGTTGTCCAGCAGCGCTTCGCAGATGGACGTGCCAGCAGGCGCGGAAATTTCAGCACCCTGTGGGCAGTATTCGGCGTGGGGAAGGATCTTGATGACGGGCATGGGAACGGCCTGGCGGGTTAACGTGAAATGACTTTCATAGTCCGGGGCGCTGCGCTTCGCGGCATGAAAGTTACATGTCCTGCAGGCTTTTGCCTGCAAGTGCTTGGCGGATGCCACGGTTCATCCGGGTGGCAGCGAAGGCTTCGGTGTCGGCCGCCAGCGACTTGGTGGCAGCCTCAACGGCAGCAGCGTCTGCGTTGTCGCGGATGGCGCGCAGGCTGAGCATACGGGCGTCGATCACCGCGCGCTGCTGCGCGTCCAGCAGGTCACCATCGGCATCCAGCGCACTCTGGGTGGCCATCAGCATCCGGTCGGCATCTACCCGCGCCTCAGCCAACGCACGTGCGGCGATGTCTTGCGCAGCGGTGGCAAAACTGTCTTGCAGCATACGTGCAATGTCGTCGTCGGCCAGGCCATACGAGGGTTTAACGTCGATGTGCGCCTCGACCCCACTGCCCTGCTCCCGTGCCGCAACACTCAGCAGTCCATCGGCGTCGATGGTGAAGGTGACCCGGATACGCGCCGCACCGGCGGCCATCGGCGGGATACCACGCAACTCGAATCGGGCGAGGCTGCGGCAGTCGGCCACCAGGTCGCGTTCGCCCTGCACTACGTGGAGAGCCAAAGCAGTCTGGCCATCCTTGTAGGTGGTGAAGTCCTGCGCCATCGCGGTTGGAATGGTCTGGTTGCGCGGCACGATACGTTCAACCAGGCCGCCCATGGTCTCGATGCCAAGCGACAGCGGAATCACGTCGAGCAGCAGGATGTCGTTGTCGGACGTGTTGCCTGCCAACTGCTGCGCCTGAATCGCCGCGCCCAGGGCCACGACTTCGTCCGGGTTCAGGTTGTTCAATGGCTCCTGGCCAAAGAAAGCGGCAACGGCACGTTGCACCTGCGGCATACGGGTGGAGCCTCCGACCATCACCACCCCTTTGACCTCGTCCTTGGTCAGTTGGGCGTCACGCAGGGCCTTGCGCACGGCCGTGATGGTGCGGGTGGTCAGGTGTTCCGTGGCGGCATCAAAGTCGCTGGATTTAACATCAAAAGTGGCCTCAGCGCCCGCCACACGTGCGCTGAATGCTACGGAATCCATAGTAGTCAACGCTTCCTTGCAAGCACGGGCCGCAACCCGCACGGCGGCCTTGTCGGATGCACTTTCAGCGGTCAAACCCAGCTGCCCCAACACCCAGGCCCCCAAAGCGGCATCGTAGTCGTCGCCGCCCAAGGCAGAGTCGCCACCGGTAGCCACCACTTCAAACACACCTTGTGTGAGACGCAGGATAGAAATGTCAAACGTACCGCCACCCAGGTCGAACACGGCGTAGAGTCCTTCGCTGCCGTTGTCCAAGCCGTAGGCGATGGCCGCGGCCGTGGGTTCGTTCAGCAGGCGCAGCAGGTTCAGGCCGGCCAATTGGGCCGCGTCCTTGGTGGCCTGGCGCTGGGCATCGTCGAAGTACGCGGGCACGGTGATGACGGCACCAAAGATGTCGTCGTTGAACGAGTCTTCCGCCCGGAAGCGCAGGGTGGCCAGAATTTCAGCGCTGACCTCCACCGGGGACTTCGCGCCCCCCACGGTGTCTATCTGCACCATACCGGAGGTGCTCTCCACAAAGCGGTAAGGCAGGTTGCTGCGCTCCGTGATGTCCTGCAGGCCCCGGCCCATCAACCGTTTGGCGGAGCTAATGGTGTTTTCGGGGTCGAGCGTGACGGCAGGCAGTGCATCAAAACCGATCTGGCGCCCGTTGTTTTCCATGTAACGCACAACGGATGGCAAAACCACCCTGCCTTGTGTGTCGGGCAGGCACTCGGCTACGCCATTGCGTACAGCCGCGACCAGGGAATGGGTCGTGCCCAGGTCGATACCCACGGCAATGCGCCGCTGGTGCGGGTCAGGTGACTGTCCTGGTTCTGAAATCTGAAGAAGCGCCATGGTTCTGGAAGGTGGGGTTGCAAGGGTTTGAAGCCCGTTGCGGAGAAAGATTATTAGGACGCTATTGTCCTAGTTGCTCCAGGCGGGCGTCGATGTCCGGCATAAAGCGCTCAATGAACATCAGGGCTCTGACCTGCTGGGCGGCCTGGGGATAGTCGTGTGTGGTGTCGAGCAAGGTTTCGCAGGTTTCCAACACATCTTTGCGGGCGCGTTGGGCCTCGGCTTCCACTGCTTCGACGTCGGCCACGGAGTTTGCGTCTTCCAATGCCTCACGCCATTCCATCTGCTGCATGAGGAAAACCGATGGCATGGCCGTGTTGTCCTCGGCATTGATCGGCGCGCCGTGGAGTTCACACAGGTAGGCAGCACGTTTCAGCGGATCTTTCAGCCGCTGGTACGCCTCGTTGATCCGAACCGACCACTGCATCGCAATCCGCTGCGCAGCCGCGCCCTGCCCTGCAAACCGGTCAGGATGGGCCTCGCGCTGCAGCATCTTCCAGCGGGCGTCGAGCGCGCCGCGGTCTTGGGCAAACCGCTCGGGCACATCAAACAGGGTGAAGTCGGAATCGTTGAGGTTCATGGCAAAAAAA
>JAGOEY010000133.1 GCA_017997515.1 Burkholderiaceae bacterium
CCCACCAGCATCAGCGCAGCAGGAATCATCAGCCAGAAGCTGAAGTTGTTCATGCGGGCAAAGGCCATGTCAGACGCGCCAATTTGCAGCGGCAGCATCCAGTTCGCAAAACCGACGAAGGCCGGCATGATCGCGCCGAACACCATGATCAGGCCGTGCATGGTGGTCAGCGAGTTGAACAACTCGGGGTTGACCAGCTGCAGGCCGGGCTGGAACAGCTCGGCACGGATGATCAGCGCCAGAATGCCGCCGATCATCAGCATCGTGAAGCTGAACAGCAGGTACAGCGTGCCGATGTCTTTGTGGTTGGTCGCAAACACCCAGCGGCGCCAGCCAGTGGGCGCGGCATGGTGATCGTGGTCGTCGTGCGCATGGTCATGGCCATGGTGGTCGAGAACTGCACTCATTTTTATTCCTTGGGGTCTATTCGGTTTGGCGACTGCAGATTACTGGGCACGCAGCGGTCCGACTTCGGAGGGCTGCACCAGTTGTCCCGTCTTGTTGGACCAGCTGTTTTTGGTGAATGTCACAACGGCTGCAATGTCCGTGTCGCTGAGCTGCTTCCACGAAGGCATCGCTCCACCAGCCTGGCCTTTGAGCAGCACCAAGATTTCACGTGCGTGGTCAGGGTCCAGCACAACAACGTCACCGTCCAGTGCCTTGATCGGGCCAGCGCCCTTGCCGTTGGCCTGGTGGCAGGCTGCGCAGTTGGCGGCGTAGACCTTTTCACCACGGGCCATCATGTCGGGCAGTGTCCAGACCTTGGAGGGGTCGTCCAGCTTGGCAGCGGCAATCTTGCGCTGGCCTTCGACCCAGGTGGTGTATTCGGCGGCCGTCACCACTTTCACGTGGATCGGCATGTAGGCGTGTTCCTTGCCGCACAACTCGGCGCACTGGCCGTAGAAGTCGCCGGTTTTTTCGGCGCGGAACCAGGTGTCGCGCACAAAGCCGGGGATGGCGTCTTGCTTGATACCAAACGCGGGCACCATGAAGGCATGGATCACGTCGTTGGCGGTGGTGATGATGCGGATCTTCTTGTCCACGGGCACCACCAGCGGGTTGTCCACCTTGAACAGGTAGTCCACGGGGATGTCACCCTTGGCACCGTTGTTGGACATTTCGCGGTGGCTGCTGTCGAGCGTGGAGATGAAGCTCAGGCCTTCGCCTTCACCCTTGAGGTAGTCGTAACCCCACTTCCACTGGTAACCCGTGGTTTTGATGGTGAGGTCGGAGTTGGTGGTGTCTTTTTGCGCAACCAGCACCTTGGTGGCTGGCAGGGCCATACCGATCACGATCAGGAACGGGGCCAGGGTCCACAAAATTTCGACCGTGACCGACTCGTGGAAGTTGGATGCCTTGAAACCCTTGGATTTGCGGTGTTTCCAGATGGAATAGAACATCACCGAAAACACTGCGACGAAGATCACCGTGCAGATGACCATCATGCCCATGTGCAGCGAATACTGCGCCTCGGAGATTTTGGTCACACCGGTGGGCAGGTTGAGCTGGCGTACGCCGGGCCCGCCTGGAAGGTCACTGACTGCGTGTGCCGCCGTGCCGAGCCCGGAGCCGCCGATCAACAGCAGGGAAGCCAGCTTGTTGGTAATGCTCTTCATCGTATTCACTTGCTTCTAAGTATCAATTAACCAATCTTCACATGGGCGACGGGGCCAACCCCTCCAGCGCCAACATGCAAGCACCTAAATTCCTGGCTCAGGCGTGGCGCAGTGCCATCCTGATCTCACGGGCCAGCGCCGACCGCAATTCGGGCAACACATACCGCCCCACTTCAACCGACCGACCCTGGGCAGACAACTGGATCAGCGACCTGCCACCGTTTTTGGGCTCCACACGGACCCAGTCCCGGTTGAACTCTGCCCGCTGCAGCCTGCCACCACTTTCCAGCTCGACCACCAGCCGCGACCCTTCGAGCGAAATCCGCTCGCCGTCGGACGCATGCCGCGCAAAAACCCAGAACGCCACACCCACCGCCACCAGCTCCAGCCCGACAAAAGGCATGACCAGCACCGCCCCTTGTGACCAGAACACCGCACCAATTCCCAGTGACACCAGGCACAGCGACAGGTACAACCCGCCCAGTTGCGCTGGAGAAACCGAACAATTGCGCCGCAAAAACCACTGGATGTTTTGACCCGACACAGTGGCAAAGCGAAATACGAAGTTAGGCATCGGTGGCGCCCACAAAAATTGCCATGGCACACCAGCAAACGCCCCAAACCAGGGCCTCGGACCTTTGCTGCGCAGCGCGAAAAACACGGAAACCCCATGTCCAACGCCAATAACCCGCGATTGTAGCGCGGGTTCTCCTACACGAACCCGTGCGCCCCACCCATGACACAGGTCAAACGCCGGGTAAACCCGCGGTAAAACTCACGGTTTAGGGGCATGCAACATGCCACGCATGTCCTGCAGCGTCACCACGCTGTGGGATGACAGCCGCACACGGGGCTGTGGCTTGAACGCATGGCCGTAAATGATCTCGAACGTCAGCGGTAAACGCCCCGCTTCCGCCGCACTGGCCAGGCGCTGCGCCATGGCCTGCTCCAGCCCGTGTCGCCACTGCCGCCCCCGCAACCCTGCAAAGCGCGCGGGATGCAGGTTGCAGCCGATCTCGCGCAGCTCCTGCAGCAGCCGTGCGGGTGTCTCGAAACTCAGCGTGATCCGCTCCATGTCCATCACCGGCTCGGCAAAACCGGCATGCACCAGCATGTCGCCCCAATCGTGCATGTCGGTAAAGGCATGGCCCGCAGGCGGCCAGCCCAGGTCGGCATACAAACCACGCAGCTCCCGCGCCGTGTCGGGCCCCAGACAGGAAAACATCACATACCCGTCCACCGCCAGGGCGCGGTGCCACTGGGCAATCAGCGCCTGCGGGTCGGCCGCCATGTGCAGCGCCATATTGGCCCAGAGCATCTGCACACTGCCGTCGGGCGGCAGGGTGAACTGGGTCTGAGGGCCGGTCCAGCGGGACGGCTTCCACCAGGGCTGTGCCAGGGCTGCACGTGCGACCTCGGCCCGGGCAGGGTTGGTCTCGGCGACAAAACAAGTGGCATCGGCAAAACGCTGCGCCAGCAGCCCATGGGCCTGCAGCCCGCCCCGCACCGCGTCCCAATGGGCCCAGGCGGCAGGTTTCAGCGTGATCCACTGCAAACGGTCTTCCATGCGGCGCGCCACCTCTTCGTGCAGCCAGGGCGACAAAGGCGGTGCGGCCTGCTGCCAGCGGGCAGCAGCCACAGGGTCAATCGAGGGAGGAAGGTCGTGGGCCATAAGAACTGGCCGCGAGTATATTGACCCGATGCCCCCCAACTGGCTGACCCGCCTGAAAAGCCACACCCGTGCACTGGTTCCCAGCCGCTGTGCGGTGTGCCACGCATGGCCCAGCACACGGCTGTGTAATGGCTGTGTTGGCCGGTTTGCGCAGCCTGTGCCCCGCTGCGGCACCTGCGCCCGGATGACGGGTGTGCCCGTGGCGCGCTGCGGAGAATGTTTACGCACACCACCCCCACTTGACGCCTGCCTGGCGGCCGTGGGTTACGAATACCCGTGGTCGGGCTGTATCACCGACTACAAATTCGGCGGTGACCCGGGCTGGGCCAGCGCCCTGGCCACGCTGCTGCGCAGCACCCCGTGGGTAGAGCCGGCGCTGGAGTCCGCCGACCTGCTGCTGCCCATGCCCTTGTCGGCCCAGCGGCTGCAGGAGCGGGGCTTCAACCAGGCGCAGCTGCTGGCGCGCGCCCTGTCACCCACCAAAATCGACAGCGGCCTGCTGCTGCGTATCCGTGACACCGTGCACCAAACCGGCCTGGACCGTGCCATGCGCATGCGCAACCTGCGCGGGGCGTTTGCCGTAGAGCCGCTGCGCGCGGACGTGTTGCGCGGCAAGCGGGTGGTGCTGGTGGATGACGTGATGACCAGCGGCGCATCGCTGCACACCGCAGCGGCGGTGCTGCGCCAGGCGGGAGTGGCCCACATCACCGGCATGGTGGTGGCTCGCACAGAGGCCGGGCGGCAAGATCACGCCATCACAAGCCATCACGGGTGAAGCGCGCACTGCGCCCCCCCTTCCAGTAGACACCGCGGAACTGGCTTTGCCAGGCCGCTGGTGTCGCCCCCTGCAAGGGGGTTGGCGAGAGCGCAGCGAAGCCTGGGGGTGCGTCAAAATACAACCCATGTTCCATATCGTCCTCGTTGAACCCGAAATTCCGCCCAACACGGGCAACGTCATCCGGCTGGCCGCCAATACGGGCTGCACACTGCACCTGGTGGAGCCGCTGGGGTTTTCGATGGACGACAAACACATGCGCCGCGCCGGGCTGGACTACCACGAGTACGCCGAACTGCGCCGCCACGCCAGCTGGGCCGCGCTGCTGGAGGCCGAACAACCCGCCGTCGACCGCATGTTTGCCATGACCACACGCGGCACACAACGGGTGCACGACGTGGAGTTTCACCCCGGTGACTGGTTTGTGTTTGGCTCGGAAACCAAAGGCCTGGCCCCGGAATTACGCGACAGTTTCGCGCCGGGCCAAAGGCTCAAGCTGCCGATGCGCGAAGGCCAGCGCAGCCTGAACCTGTCCAACGCGGTGGCAGTTTCCGTGTTTGAGGCCTGGCGGCAAAATAGCTTTGGATAGCTCCTAAAACAATAGCTGCTTGCGCCCACTGTATAAGCGCCAAGCACTGTTTTAGCTTAAAAATGCCTTACGTTACCGGTCCAGCCACTCACACAGCGGCTGCCACTGCTCCAGGTCCCGCGCCACACGGGCGGGGGCCACGTCAAAAATCGTCAAGCCGCGTGCGGCCAGGTGCACATAGTTCTGCGTGTCGCGCAGGTTGCCCAGCACCGGCAGGCCCAGGGTTTGCACAAAATCCTGCAGTTTGTCGGCGGCAATCGTGCGGGCGTCCACCCGCATACCAACAATGCCGATCTGCAGGCTCTGGGCATGGCGGCTGGCGGCCAGCTCGTCCAGAAAATCACGCGTGGCAAACATGTCGAAGATGCTGGGCTGCAGCGGCACCAGCACTTTGTCGGCCAGCTTCATGACCTCTTTGAAGCGGCTGCCATGTAAACCGCCGGGCGTGTCCAGCACCACATGGGTTGTGCCTTTGGGCGGTTTGACGATGTTGTCGCGGCTCACGTCCCAGTTGGTGATGGGCCGGGCTTCGGCCGGGCGCAGCCCCAGCCACAGGCGGGACGACTGCTGCCGGTCCACATCACCCAGCATGACGGCGTGGCCTTGCGACGCAAAATAACCCGCGACGTTGGTGGACAACGTGGTTTTGCCAGCGCCCCCTTTCGGGTTGGCAACAACGATGACCGGCATGGTTTTCTCCTTCGGGGTACAGCGGGGCGGGGGCGTGCAACGGCGCAGGTTTGCGCTATCGTGGTGGCATGCACGATACCAGCCAGCGCCCCTCGGATGATGACAAAGGCAACAACAAACAAGGCGGTATTTACCTGATTGCAGCGCACCCGCACTGGCGCGAGTCGCGCGTCAACCGGCGCATGTTCGCCGCCGCGTCCGGGCTGCCGGGCGTCAC
>JAGOEY010000134.1 GCA_017997515.1 Burkholderiaceae bacterium
TTTCCGCGCACGGCCGAAGTGCTGCAGACGCTGCCGGGTATTGGCCGCTCGACCGCTGCGGCCATTGCGTCTTTCTGTTTTGGTGAACGGGTTGCGATTCTGGATGCCAACGTCAAACGCGTGCTGACACGGGTGCTGGGCTTTTCTGACGACCTGGCGGTGGCCGCCCATGAACGTGTTTTGTGGGGCCTCGCCACTGAATTGCTGCCCCATGAGGCACTGGACACCACCATGCCGCGTTACACACAGGGGCTGATGGACATTGGTGCCACGGTGTGCCTGCCGCGCAAGCCGGTCTGCCTGGTCTGCCCGCTGCACGCCATGTGTGTTGCACGACGGGTGGGCAACCCCGAGTTGTATCCCGTCAAAACCCGCAAACTCAAACGCAGTGCGGAGTCATGGTGGCTGCTGCTGGCGCGGGACACACACGGCCGGGTCTGGCTGCAGCGGCGACCCGCAAAAGGTATCTGGGCGGGCCTGTACTGTTTGCCGGTGTTTGCAGACCGTGCGGCGCTGGAGGCCGTGGTGCCGCCGCGTGCGCTTGCGGCACTGCAGGATGGTGCACCGTTCCTGCATGTGCTGACCCATAAGGACCTGCATCTGCACCCCGTGCAATGGGTGGCGGGCGGCGCCAATGCTCCCGCCACCGAGGGGGACTGGGTCGCTGCGGACAAGGTGCTGGACATGGGCTTGCCAGCACCTGTACGCAAACTGCTGGAAGCAGAACTGGCCGGCCGCTTGCAGCCAGCTTGATGGTTGGCGCGCTCGCCGCGTCAGATCGCGTCGAGTTCCCGGTGGCGTTTTAATGTCAACCACTTCTGGCTCAACTGCCGGGACAGCGCCTCCACCAGGTACACAGACCGGTGTTGGCCGCCGGTGCAGCCAATACACACCGTGACATAACTGCGGTGGTTCTGCGCCATCGCGTCCAGCCAGTGCGACAGGAACTGCGCGATATGCTCACCCATCTGCGCCACATCTGCGTGGGCTTCCAGAAACTCCACCACGGGAGCGTCTTTGCCGGTCAACGCACGCAAGGCGGGCTCGTAATGGGGGTTGGGCAGCATCCGCACGTCAAAAACATAGTCGGCATCCACCGGAACCCCACGCTTGAATGCAAAGGACTGGAAGACCAGCGTCAGCTGGTTGGCCGCGACCGATACCAGTGTTTTGACGTAGCCCTGCAACTGTGCCGAGCGGATGAAGCTGGTGTCGATGACATGTGCCTTGTCGCGTAATTCGGCCAGCAGTTCACGTTCCAGTTCGATGGCCTGCACCAGCGCCCGCTGCTCGTCCTGGACATCGCTGTTGGACAGGGGGTGGCGTCTGCGCGATTCAGAATAACGCCGCACCAGGGTGTCGGTGGTTGCGTCGAGGAACAGCGACCGTATCTGCACACCTTGCGCGCGTAACGCCGCCAACTGGTGTGGCACCAGCGGCAGGGACGTGGCACTGCGCACATCCATGGCAATGGCCACACGCACCGCTTTGTGTTGCTCTTCCAGTGCAATGAAGGGCAGCAGCAACTCGGGCGGCAGGTTGTCCACGCAGTAATAACCTGCGTCTTCCAGGGCGTGCAGCGCAACCGATTTGCCGGAGCCCGACATACCGGTGATGAGCACAATTTCCATGTTCATGGCGTAACCTTTGCAGCTTTTTTGGGCTGTGTTCTGGCGGGAGGGGCTGTATGGGTGGCGCCACCTCCGAGCATTTCACGGGCGTGTGCAAGGCTGGTGGCGGAGGCACGTTCGCCGCCCAACATGCGTGCAATTTCTGCGACACGGGGCTCATCGTGGAGTGGTGCCACTGAGCTGCTGGTGTGGGTGCCGGTTTGCTGCTTGGACACCACCAGATGGTGGTCGGCACAGGCGGCGACCTGGGGCAGGTGGGTCACGGCCAGCACCTGCCGGTCGCGCCCCAACTGCTGCATCAGCCTGCCCACGGTTTCGGCCACTGCACCGCCCACGCCGGAGTCCACTTCGTCGAAAATCAGCGTCTGGGCCGTGCCGAGCTGGCTGGTGGTGACGGCAATGGCCAGTGCAATACGTGAGAGCTCCCCGCCCGACGCCACCTTGCCCACAGGCCGTGGTGTGCTGCCCGCATGGCCTGCAACCAAAAAGCCTACTTCCTCAAGTCCAGAGGCCATAGGCTGCTCTGATTTTTGAAGCGAAACGGCAAATTTACCGCCCTGCATCCCCAGCCCTTGCATGGCCAGCGTGATGGCGTGGGACAGTTGGGGAGCCGCCTGTGCACGGGCTTTGGAGATGGTTTGAGCCTGCGCCGCGTAGGCACGGGCCGCTTCGGCTTCAGCGGCTTCCAGCGCAGCCATGTCTGTGGCTGCGTCCAGGGTTGCAAGTTCCTGTTTCCAGGTATTTAGCAAGGCATGCAGATCGGCAGGTGGGCGCTTGTAGCGGCGCGCCAGTGACACCCACAGGCCCATACGTTCATCCAGCGCGGCCAGGGTTTGGGGGTCGAGGTCGGTCTTGCGCAGGTAGCTGTGCAGCGAGTGGGCGGCATCTTCGGCCTGCGCCAGGCTGGAGGCCAGAATCTCCGCCAGTGCCTTGAATTCAGCTTCCAGATTTTCCTGGTCCTGTAATGCGGTGTGGGCACGGGCCAGCAGCGTCACGGCACTGTTGTTGCCTTTGTCGTCTTCCTCCAGCGCGGTGAGGGCGCTGTGCGCGGCGTCCAGCAGCGCCTGCGCGTTGGACAGGCGGGTGTGCTGCGTCTGCAAATCATCCCATTCCGCCGCACCGGGTGCCAGTTTGTCCACTTCACCAATCTGCCAGGCCAGGCGCTCGCGTTCACGTTGCAGGGAGCCTTGGGCGTCACGTGCATGGGCCAGTGTCTTTTGTGTTTCGCGCCAGGTGGTCCACCGTTTCAGCAGGGGCTGGGTGTCGATGCCCGCATACGCGTCCAGCAGTCCACGCACGGACTCGGGCTGGGTCAGGCTCTGCCAGGCGTGCTGGCCATGGATGTCGAGCAACTGGCTGGCGGCTTCACGCAGCTGGGTTGCAGTGGCCGGGCTGCCGTTGATCCAGGCGCGGCTTTTGCCCTGGGTGTCGACAGTGCGCCGCAGCAGCAAGGTGGGGGCGCCGTGGTCGGGTGTGGGCTGGTCAAAACCCGCATCCACAAGCCAGCTCTGGAGTGCGGCGGGACAGTCGAACTCGGCGCTGACATCGGTGCGGGACGCACCCTCGCGCACAACCCCTGCATCGGCCCGGGCACCGAGCGCCAGTTGTAATGCGTCGATCAGGATCGACTTGCCCGCGCCGGTTTCACCCGTCAGCACGGTGAACCCACTTTGCAGGTCCAGGTCCAGCTCCTGCACGATCACGAAGTCGCGCAAGGTGATGTGTTTGAGGGCCATGGCTCAGGACCCTCCCGTATTCCACTGGAGCTTTTTACGCAGGGTGTCGAAGTAACTCCAGCCGACCGGGTGCAAAAAGCGCACCCGGTGCTCGGATCGCTGCACGATGATGCGGTCACCATGTAACAGCGACGCGAGTGACTGCATATCAAAATTGGCGCTGACATCGCGACCCGCTATTATTTCGATAGCTATCTCCGCAGCATCGGCGAGAACTATGGGCCGATTTGTCAATGTATGGGGGGCAATCGGCACCAAAACCCAACCGGGGATGGAGGGGTGGAGCAGGGGCCCACCAGCCGACAACGAGTACGCGGTGGAGCCCGTGGGGGATGCAATGATCAGCCCGTCCGCCCGTTGGTTGGCCACAAACTTGCCATCCACCTCGACCCGCAATTCCACCATGCCTGAGGTGGCGCCCCGGTTGACCACTACATCGTTCATGGCCAGGGCGTCGAACACACATTCCCCCGCCCGCATGACGCGGGCATGCATCAGGCTGCGGTGGTCTTCTTCGTAAGCGCCCCCCAGCATCGGGATCAGTGTTTCCTGGTAGTCCTGCAGGGGTATGTCGGTGATGAACCCCAGCCTTCCCTGGTTGATGCCTATCAGCGGCACCCCATGACGTGCCAACTGCCGTCCAATGCCCAGCATCGTGCCGTCGCCCCCAACCACCAGGCCCAGGTCACATTGCTCACCGATTCCATCCACGTCCAGTGCCTCATACTGGGTCATGCCGGTGTTGGTGGCGGTTTCGCTTTCAAGAACCACTTCGCAGTGTTGCTTTTGCAGAAAAAGCGCGATGTCTTGGAGTACCTTGTGTGATTCAGTCAACAGCGCAGCCGCGCTGGCGGTTTGGTACTTGCCAATCAAGGCAACACGGCGGAATTTCGATTTCATTCATAAATTACATCACTAAAATCATTTCATGCTTGATGACCGTGCGAAGTTGCTGTTAAAGGCGCTGGTAGAGCGCTATATCGCCGACGGGCAACCCGTGGGCTCGCGTACTTTGTCGCGTGCATCGGGGTTGGAACTGTCACCCGCGACCATTCGCAACGTGATGTCAGACCTCGAAGAGCTGGGGTTGATTGCCAGCCCGCACACGTCTGCCGGGCGTATTCCCACAGCGCGTGGTTACCGCCTGTTTGTCGACACCATGCTCACCGCCCAGCGCGAACAACTGACGCCGCCCATGCTGGCGGCCGAGCAGCCGCAGAAGGTGATCGCCAATGCGGCGCACCTGCTGTCCAACCTGTCGCAGTTTGTCGGCATCGTGATGGCGCCACGCCGGGCGTCCGTGTTTCGGCACATCGAATTCTTGCGGCTGTCGGAGAGGCGCTTTCTGGTGATCATCGTCTCGCCCGAGGGGGATGTGCAGAACCGGGTGATCTTTACCGAGGCGGACTACTCCCAGTCGCAACTGATCGAGGCCGCCAATTTCCTGAACGCCAATTACGCAGGCATGGCCATTGAGCAGGTGCGCGAGCGCATCAAGACCGAGGTGGATGTATTGCGTGGAGAGATCTCGACCTTGATGCAGGCCGCCGTCAACGTCGGCTCTGAAGCCCTGACCCAGGCCCAGGACGAGGTGGTGATTGTGGGCGAGCGTAACCTGCTTGCCGTCAGCGACTTCTCCGCAGACATGGGCAATTTGCGGCGTGCTTTCGATCTGTTTGAGCAGAAAACCCAGCTGATGCGCTTGCTGGACATTTCCAGCCAGGCCGAAGGGGTCAGCATCTTTATTGGTGGAGAAAGCCTGGTCGTTCCATTCGAAGAACTGTCCGTCGTCAGTGCGCCGTATGAGGTGGACGGCCAGATCGTCGGAACCTTGGGTGTCATTGGCCCCACACGTATGCCCTACAACCGCATGATCCAGATTGTGGACATCACATCGCGCCTGGTGACCAACGCGCTCAGCCACAACAAATAGGCTCGTAACGAGCTCACACCCCCAGGCTTCGCTTCGCTCTCGCCAACCCCCTTGCAGGGGGCGCCACCAGCGGCCTGGCAGAGCCAGATCCGCGGTGTCTGCTGGAAGATGCGTGCTTCATGCAGCAGGAGTTGACAAGAGGGGTGAGTCGTTCCGTGGGCTCTTACAATACACCCGCCAGTGTGCGAGAGCTTGCTGGTGTGTGTGGGGCGTTAGCTCAGTTGGTTAGAGCAGAGGACTCATAATC
>JAGOEY010000135.1 GCA_017997515.1 Burkholderiaceae bacterium
CCATCCATCTGCACACCATCATGGGTTCCATGCTGCGCGTGGGCCCATACGACCGACACCCCGTGCTGTTCTTTGAGCCGCCGCACCAGTGCATCCCCCACGGTGCGCGCACCCGTGCCCATAGCACCTACAACAGCGGCCAGTTGGGTCGCCGATTCGTCCAGCTCGGCCACATAGTTCTGGCGCGCAAAGAAGAAATCACGCACCTCCTCGAAAGGCATGGCTGCAGTCCCTGTGTCCGTGTGGTCACCGTCCCTGCCCGCAGACAAAGCCTCCAGCCGCTCCACAGCCTGGCGGTGGCGCTGGTGCAGCGACAGCAGGCTGCGCCCCACTGCGGGCATGTTGGCGGCGATCTCGCGGATCTCGGCCAGCGACACCGCCTCGTGCGGCGCGCCGTCGGCCAGCACCTCGCGCAGCCCGGCGATCAGGCGCGCCTCTTCGTCGTCGGAAAACACCTGCACGTCCACCCCAAACACGGCATTGACCTTGAGCAGCACCGGCACCGTAAGGGGCCGCTGGTTGTGCTCGAGCTGGTTCAGGTAACTGGGCGACAGGCCCAGCGCCTGCGCCAGCGCCACCTGGTTCAAACCACGCTCTTCGCGCAGGCGGCGAAGGCGCATACCCATGAAGGTTTTTTTCACTGTAGGACTCACTTATCTGGGGGGTCTGATGGTAAGCGGGATTTGCAAATAATTTACTTCGCAATATTTGCAAACCACTCCAAAAAGCTTCGCATTCATTCGCCAATTCAGCCATTCCTTTTGCAGGGTGTTCTGCGTACATTGCGAACCCATGCAGCATGCGAACCCAGCCCACGAGCACCTCCCGGCACACCACACCCCCGTGCGCTTGGGTGCCACCAACATGGTTGAAATGGTCTTTCCGAACCAGGCCAACCACTACGGAACATTGTTCGGCGGCAACGCGCTAAAGCTTCTGAGCCAGGCCGCCTTTCTCACCGCCAGCCGCTTTGCACCGGGGCATTTCGTGATGGCGGCATGCAACGACGTGGTGTTCCACCGCCCGGTGCGGCTGGGCCAGGTGCTGAACATGACCGGCTTTGTGGAACGCGTCGGCCACACCTCGCTCACCGTGGTGGTCAGCGCCACGGTGGAAGACCTGTGCAGCGGCACCTGTGCGGCAGCGCTGGACAGCCGCTTCGAAATGGTGGCGGTGGGTGCAGATGGCCGCCCGGTTGCGCTCGCCACTTCCACGCCAGACACGCCCCAAACAGCCACACCAGCCACAACAAATTAAGGAGACTCCATGTCCGTCACCAGCCTGCCCCACCCCGCCGAGGCACCCGCCTTCAAACCCAAAAAATCTGTGGCCTTGTCAGGCGTCACCGCAGGCAACACCGCGCTGTGTACGGTGGGCAAAACCGGAAACGATCTGCACTACCGTGGCTACGACATTCTGGACATCGCCGAGGTCTGTGAATTCGAGGAGATTGCCCACCTGCTGGTGCACGGCAAACTGCCCAGCGCAGCCGAGTTGCGCGCCTACAAAGCCAAACTCAAGGCACTGCGTGGCCTGCCCGTCACGGTGAAAGAGGCACTGGAACGCCTGCCCGCGTCGGCGCACCCGATGGACGTGATGCGCACAGGTGTCTCCGCACTCGGTTGTATCCTGCCCGAGAAGGACGACCACAACACCCCCGGCGCACGCGACATTGCCGACCGACTGATGGCCTCACTCGGCTCGATGCTGCTGTACTGGTACCACTGGTCCACCAACGGCCAGCGCATCCAGGTGGAGACCGATGACGAGTCCATCGGCGGCCATTTTCTGCATCTGCTACATGGACAAAAACCCAGCGCTGAATGGGAACGCGCCATGCACACATCGCTGGTGCTGTACGCTGAACATGAATTCAACGCATCCACCTTCGCCTGCCGGGTGATTGCAGGCACGGGGTCGGACATGTACTCTGCCATCACCGGCGGCATTGGTGCGCTGCGTGGCCCCAAACACGGGGGCGCCAACGAGGTCGCGTTTGAAATCCAGAAACGTTACGACAACCCCAACGAAGCCGAAGCCGACGTGCGCCGCCGTGTGGAGGCCAAGGAGGTGGTGATCGGTTTTGGCCACCCGGTCTACACCGTGAGTGACCCGCGCAACGTGGTGATCAAAGGTGTGGCGAAGTCGCTGTCGCAGCAGGCGGGCAGCACCAAGATGTTCGACATTGCGGAGCGGCTGGAGTCGGTGATGTGGGACGCCAAGAAGATGTTCCCCAACCTCGACTGGTTCAGCGCGGTGAGTTACCACATGATGGGTGTGCCCACCGCCATGTTCACACCGCTCTTTGTGATCGCCCGCACCAGCGGCTGGGCAGCCCATGTGATCGAGCAGCGGCAGGACAACAAGATCATCCGCCCCAGCGCACACTACACCGGCCCGGACGACCTGGCCTTCGTACACATCCAGGACCGCACGTAAAACGACAGAGGCAAGAGCCCGCCCCATGAACAACCGATACCGCAAGAACCTGCCCGGCACGGCGCTGGACTATTACGACGCCCGTGCAGCCGTGGACGACATCACACCCGGCGCCTACGACGGCCTGCCCTACACCTCGCGTGTACATGCCGAGAACCTGGTGCGCCGCTGCGACCCCGCGACGCTGACCGATTCACTCAAACAACTGATCGAACGCAAACGCGACCTGGACTTCCCCTGGTTCCCCGCGCGTGTGGTGTGCCACGACATCCTGGGCCAGACCGCGCTGGTGGACTTGGCCGGTCTGCGGGATGCGATTGCCGACATGGGTGGCGACCCGGCCCAGGTCAACCCCGTCGTACAAACGCAGCTGATCGTGGACCACTCGCTGGCCGTGGAGTTTGCAGGCTTCGACCCCGACGCGTTTGCGAAGAACCGCGCCATCGAAGACCGCCGCAACGAAGACCGTTTCCACTTCATCGAATGGACAAAGAAGGCGTTTAAAAACGTCGAGGTCATCCCGCCAGGGAACGGGATCATGCACCAGATCAACCTAGAGCGGATGAGCCCTGTGGTGCATGCGAAAGACGGCGTGGCCTACCCCGACACCCTTGTCGGCACCGACAGCCACACGCCGCATGTGGACGCGCTGGGTGTGATCGCCATCGGTGTGGGTGGGCTGGAGGCCGAGAGTGTGATGCTGGGCCGCGCCTCGTGGATGCGCCTGCCGGACATCGTGGGCGTGAAACTCACGGGCAAACCGCAGCCCGGCATCACTGCCACCGACACCGTGCTGGCGCTGACCGAGTTCCTGCGCAAGGAAAAGGTGGTGGGTGCGTACCTGGAGTTCTACGGAGAAGGCGCTGCCGCGCTGACGCTGGGCGACCGCGCGACCATCTCCAACATGACGCCCGAGTTCGGCGCCACCGCCGCGATGTTCTCCATCGACCAGATGACCATCGACTACCTGCGCCTGACCGGGCGCGAGGACGAACAGGTGCGGCTGGTCGAGCTGTATGCCAAACAAACAGGTCTGTGGTCCGACGCGCTGGCCACGGCCGAGTACGAACGTGTGCTGCGCTTCGACCTCTCATCCGTGGTGCGCAACATGGCAGGTCCGTCGAACCCACACAAGCGTTTGCCGACATCGGCGCTGGCCGAACGTGGCATCGCCGCACAGTGGCAAGACGTGCCCGGCCAGATGCCCGATGGCGCCGTCATCATCGCGGCCATTACCAGCTGCACCAACACCAGCAATCCGCGTAATGTGATCGCCGCGGCCCTGCTGGCGCGCAACGCCAACGCGCGCGGCCTGGTGCGCAAGCCTTGGGTTAAAACCTCGCTGGCCCCAGGCTCCAAAGCCGTACAGCTGTACCTGGAAGAAGCCGGTCTGCTGACCGAACTGGAGCAACTCGGCTTCGGCATCGTCGCCTTCGCCTGCACCACCTGCAACGGCATGAGCGGCGCGCTGGACCCCGCTATCCAGCAGGAAGTGGTAGACCGCGACCTGTATGCCACGGCCGTGCTGTCGGGTAACCGCAATTTCGATGGTCGTATCCACCCCTATGCCAAACAGGCCTTCCTGGCCTCGCCGCCGCTGGTAGTGGCCTACGCGATTGCAGGCACGGTGCGCTTTGACATCGAGAAGGACGTGCTGGGCGTAGACGCGGCGGGCCGCGCAGTGACGCTCAAGGACATCTGGCCCAGCGATGCCGAGATCGACGCTATCGTGGCCCGCAGCGTGAAGCCCGAACATTTCCGCCGCGTGTACGACCCGATGTTCAAAATCGGCGTGGCGAGTGATGAGACGATCAGCCCGCTGTACGAGTGGCGCGCACAGAGCACCTACATCCGCCGCCCGCCGTACTGGGAGGGCGCGCTGGCAGGCGAACGCACCTTGCGCGGCCTGCGCCCGCTGGCCGTGCTGCCCGACAACATCACGACGGACCACCTGTCGCCGTCCAACGCGATCTTGCGGGACAGCGCGGCCGGTGAATACCTCCACAAGATGGGCCTGCCGGAAGAGGACTTCAACTCATACGCCACCCACCGCGGCGACCATCTGACGGCCCAGCGCGCCACCTTCGCCAACCCGCAACTCGTCAACGAGATGGCAGTGGTGAATGGCCAGGTGCAGAAGGGTTCGCTCACGCGCATCGAACCCGAAGGCCGAGTGGTGCGTATGTGGGAAGGCATCGAGCACTACATGCAGCGCAAGCAGCCGCTCATCATCATCGCTGGCGCCGACTACGGCCAGGGCAGCTCACGCGACTGGGCAGCCAAGGGTGTGCGCCTGGCGGGTGTGGAGGCGATTGCAGCCGAGGGCTTCGAGCGTATCCACCGCACCAACCTGATTGGTATGGGGGTGTTGCCGCTGGAGTTCAAGCCGGGTGTGAGTCGGTTGACGCTGGGGCTGGACGGCACGGAGACCTATGACGTGGTCGGTGAACGCCTGCCGCGCGCCACGCTGACGCTGGTGGTGCTGCGCCGTGATGGCGAGCGCGTGGAGGTGCCGATGACCTGCCGGCTGGACACGGCTGAAGAGGTGTCTATCTACGAGGCCGGTGGTGTTCTGCAGCGGTTTGCGCAGGATTTTTTGGCATCAAATCGGCCTCTAGCGCAGGTATGAACTAGGCATATTGCTATTAAATTTGACATGACTCAGCCTCTCCCCCAAACCAAGATCCCCGCCACCTACATGCGTGGCGGCACCAGCAAGGGTGTGTTCTTCCGCCTGCAGGATTTACCCCAGGCCGCCCAACAGCCTGGCCCTGCCCGCGATGCGTTGCTGTTGCGCGTGATCGGCAGCCCCGACCCATATGGCAAACAAATCGACGGTATGGGCGCGGCGACCTCCAGCACCAGCAAGGCGGTCATCCTGTCGAAAAGCAGCCGACCCGGACATGACGTGGACTACCTGTTTGGCCAGGTCTCCATCGACCAGCCTTTTGTGGACTGGAGCGGCAACTGCGGCAACCTGTCGGCGGCAGTGGGCCCGTTCGCCATCACCAATGGGCTCGTGGACGCCGCCCGCGTGCCGCGTAACGGCGTCTGCACCGTGCGAATCTGGCAGGCCAACATCGGCAAGACCATCG
>JAGOEY010000136.1 GCA_017997515.1 Burkholderiaceae bacterium
ATGTGCCGATTGGCTTCACCCTGCGCCACCAGGCCGGTGAGGCCCTGGCCCGTTTTGCGGCGCTTTTTGAAGCGCGCGGCCCGCCCCTGGGTGCCTGACACCCACGGCACGGGCCAGTGCGCCCGCTGCCGCTTGTAACCCCCCATTTCCTGTTGTGCGACCCGCAGGCGGCCTTTGCGGCCTGCCCGGGCCTGCGCGAGCGTCTCTCTGTATTTCGAAAGTTTTCCATGTTCAAAACCACTGCACACCTGCGCCTGCGTGCGCCAGCGCAGCACCCTGTGTGTGCCGCCGCCCTGCTGGCTCTGGCCACGTATGCCACGCCCACCCTGGCGCAGGACACCCAAACCACGGGCACCTTGTCCGAGCTCACCATCTCCGCCAGCGGCCTGGCGCTGGGCAGCAGCGACATGACCACCCCGTCCACCGTGCTGGAAGGTGATGCCCTGGTGCTGCGCCGCGAGGCCACGCTGGGTGAAACGCTGGAAGGTGAACCCGGCATACGCTCCAGCCACTTCGGTGCGGGGGCCAGCCGTCCCATCATCCGGGGCATGGACGGGCCCCGTGTGGGCATCCTGTCCGACGGCTCGGAGGTACACGACGCATCCACCATGAGCCCCGACCATGCTGTGGGTGTCGAGCCCATGCTGGCCCAACAGATCGAGGTGCTGCGCGGCCCATCGGCCCTGGTGTACGGCGGCGGCACCGTGGGTGGGGTGGTTAATGTGCTGGACCGCAAGATTCCCACCGCTATTCCTGACAAAGGCTTTGAGGGCAATGTCGAGCTGCGTGGCAACAGCGCAGCACGCGAAAAGGCCGGTGCCTTTGACATCACCGCAGGCACAGGCAACATCGCCATCCATGCCGAAGGTGTGAAGCGCGATGCCAGCGACTACCGCGTGGGCAGCGGCTGGGACCAGGGCCGCCGGGTGAACGGCAGCTACAACCAGACCGACACCGGCAGCCTGGGCCTGTCGTGGATTGGTGACCAGGGTTATCTGGGGGCGGCCTTCACCAGCCAGCGCAACACCTACGGCCTGCCGGGCCACAACCACTCATTTGAAGGCTGCCACACCCACGCCGACCACCTGCATTGCGGTGACCACGGGCATGACCACGAAGGTGAGGAAGGCCATGACCATGAAGGCGAGGACCATGGCGTGCCCTTTGTGAAGTTGCGCAGCGAGCGCTGGGACCTGCGAGGTGAATACCGCCAGCCAGTGGCAGGCATCGCCAAGGTCCGCATCCGCGCCAGCCACACCGACTACCAGCATGACGAGATCGAGGGGGGCGCAGTGGCAACCCGCTTCACCAACAAGGCCCGTGATGGCCGCTTGGAAGTGGAGCACGAACCCATTGCCGGATTCCGTGGGCTGGTGGGTGTGCAAGCTTCCCAGCGTGACTTCAGCGCACTGGGCGAAGAGGCGTTTATCCAGCCCACCGTGACCCGCAAAAACGCCGTCTTTTTGCTGGAGGAATACCGCCTGGGCGACTGGCGTTTCGAGGGTGCCCTGCGCCACGACTGGCAACATACCACCGCCGAAACCTCGGCCCTGCGCCGCAGCCACGCGGGCACGTCGGCGTCGCTGGGGGCCGTGTGGCGGCTAGCGCCCGGGTATTCACTCGGCGCGTCGCTGAGCCATGCACACCGCATGCCCACCGCCGAAGAGTTGTTTGCCGACGGCCTGCACATGGCCACCAGCACCTACGAGCGTGGCAACCCTGACCTGAAGAAGGAGACCTCGCGCAACATCGACCTGACCCTGCGCAAGCTGAACGGGCCAACGACGTTTACCGTGGGTGTGTTCCGCAACAACGTGCGCAACTTCATTTATGGCCGCACGGTGGACGAACACGAAGGCCTGCAGCTGCTCGACACCACCCAGCGCAACGCGGTGTTTACCGGCATCGAAGGCCAGGTGCGCCAGCAGTTCACCCCGGTGCTGGGTGCCACGGTGTTTGGTGACTACGTGCGGGCGCAGCTGGAAGCCGGTGGCGGCAACCGCAACCTGCCGCGTATTCCCGCAGCACGTGTGGGTGTGCGGCTGGACGCCAGCTGGCAGCAGTGGCTGGGTGAGGTCGAGTGGTTCCGTATGGGCCGCCAAAGCCGCACGGCCGACTTTGAGAGCAGCACGCCGGGCTACAACATGCTGAATGTGGCCGTGCGCTACAACCTGCGCACGCAGAGTTACCCCACGCAGATCTACCTCAAGGCCACCAACCTGACCGACACGCTGGCCTTCAGCCACACCTCGTTCATCAAGAACGCCGCGCCGCTGATGGGGCGCAACGTGACGCTAGGGGTGCGGGTAGCTTTCTAAAAGCTGCCGCAGATCGCCGACTGCAAGACACAGGTTTTGCAGCTTGGCGACAATAGGGGTTCATGACCCGCGCTGCCCCCGACACCATTTCCCCTGCAACCCAGCGCTCCATCCTGCTGCTGTCCCTTGGCACCTTTGCCAGCATGGCCGCGCAGCGCATTTGTGATGCCATGCTGCCCGAGCTGTCCCGCGTTTTTGACGTGGGGCTGGCGCAAGCGGCGCAGGTGGTGTCCATTTTTGCCATCACCTACGGCATCGCGCAGCTGTTTTACGGCCCGCTGGGCGACCGCCTCGGCAAGTTTCGTGTCATCACTTATGCCGCACTGTTTGGTTGTGTGGCCAGCCTGGTGGCTGTGTTCTCGCACAGCCTGGACATGCTGCTGTTCGCCCGTGTGCTGATGGCGTTGGGGGCCGCCGCGTTGATCCCGCTGGCCATGGCCTGGGTCGGAGACACGGTTCCCGCCAGCCAGTTGCAGGAAATGCTGACCCGCACGGGCCTGGGCAGCACCATGGGTATCGTGGGTGGCCAGCTGGCCGGTGGGCTGCTGACCGACATGCTGGGCTGGCGCTGGGCGTTTGCCTTTATGACGGTGTTGTTTGGTGTGGTGGGCGGCCTGATGTGGGCCGATCTGCGGCGGCAGCGAAGGGCGGCGCCGCCTGCCATGCCAGCGTCCACCGCTACGCCGCGCCAGGGTTTTGTGCGGCCCGCGCTGCACATCATCACGGGTGAGTGGTCGCGGGTAATTCTGCTCCTGGCGACGGTGGAAGGGGCAGTGGGGTTTGGCGTGTTGGCCATCTGGGCGTCCCATCTGCACCATACGCTGGGCTTGTCGCTGTCTTGGTCGGGAGGCATCGTGGCATTTTTTGGCCTGGGGGGTATGGCTTACATGGCAGTGGGCCGCGCCCTGATCCGCCGGTTGGGCCAGCACGGGCTGGTGCTGTGGGGTGGTGCGCTGGTGGGTGTTTGTGCACTGGTTCTGGCCTACACCACACACTGGGCTCCTGCCATACCCGCCAGTTTGCTGGCAGGCTTTGGCTTCTTTATGTTCCACAACACCATGCAGGCCAACGCCACCCAGATGGCACCCCACGCGCGCGGCACGGCCGTGTCCCTGTTCTCGTCTTTCCTGTTCCTGGGCCAGTCGATCGGTGTGGTGGCCGCCGCCGCACTGGTGGGCCGTATCGGGAGCAGCGCTGTGATTGCGCTGGGCGGCGGGGCCATGGCCGTGCTCGGTCTGTATTTTGCGTGGGCCCTGAAACAGCGCGCAGCACGCGCCACACGTGGCGTCCATGCGCTGTAAAAACCAACCTCTTTTGCTATGAACCATCCTGTTGTCGGCGCGCTGCTGCCGGTTCTTATTTTTATCGCCCTGGGGTTTCTGTCGGGCAAACGTGGCTGGATCAGTGCGGCGGGGGTGAAGGATCTGTCGAACCTGGTGTTTATGGTGCTGGCCCCGGCGCTGCTGTTTCGCACCATGGGCAAGGTGCACCTGGAGCAGCTCAATTTCGAGCCGGTGGCCGCGTATTTTCTGGCCGCCGGACTGATGTTTGTCGGCACGCTGGCGTGGCGCGGCTTCAACCGCCTGGGCGCGGTGCTGGCGCTGGCCAACACCTTCAGCAACACGGTGATGATCGGTATCCCGCTGGTGGGGCTGGCCTATGGCGAGGCCGGGCTGGTCACCATGTTCACCCTGGTGTCGCTGCATGCGCTGGTGCTGCTGACCCTGGCCACGATTGTGCTGGAGCTGGCCGTGGCGCGTGAAGCCGCCGCCCAGGGCAAAAGCACCGACCGGCACATGGCCGCCACCGTGCTGCGTGCGGTGCGCAACGGCATCATCCACCCAGTGCCGCTGCCCATCATTGCGGGCCTGCTGTTTGCGCAGACCGGCCTGGTGATTCCCGAGGTGATCGACAAACCCCTGATGCTGCTGGGCAATGCGCTGAGCCCGTTGGCACTGGTACTGGTGGGTGTCACCCTGGCCCACAACGCCATCGGCGGGCACCTGCGTGGCGCGCTGGAGCTGGCGCTGGTCAAGAACCTGGTGCACCCGGTGCTGGTGGCGCTGTTGGGCTGGGCCTTCGGGCTGAGTGGTGTGCCCCTGGCGGTCATGATCCTCGCGGCCTCGCTGCCCATCGGGGCCAACGTGTTCCTGTTCTCGCAGCGTTACCAGGTGGCCGAAGAGGTGGTCACGGCCGGTGTGGCGGTGTCCACGGCACTCGCCCTGGTGACGGTGCCGGTAGTGATGTTTTTGATCAGTTAGGGCGCCAGCCGCTCACGCACCCAGCCCGCCGCTGCGGCGTCCTGCCGGTAACGCAGCCGGTCATGCAGCCGGCTCTTGCGGCCTTGCCAGAACTCCCAGGTGTCGGGCACCAGCCGGAATCCGCCCCAGTGCGGTGGGCGGGGCGGCTGCAGCAAAAACTGCGCGCCGTACTTGGCGGCATTGGCCACCAGCACACTGCGGCCGCTGATGACCTGGCTCTGGGGACTGGCCCAGGCACCGATGCGTGAGTCGAGCGGGCGGCTTTTGAAATAGGCGTCACTTTCCTCAGCACTCACACGCTCGACCACGCCTTCAATCCGCACCACCCGCTCCAGCTCCACCCAGTGGAACTGCAATGCGGCATACGGGTTGCCTGCCAACTGCTGGCCCTTGCGGCTGTCGTAGTTGGTGTACCAGACGATGCCGCGTTCATCGAACCCTTTGATCAGCACGATGCGGGTGCTGGGCCGCAGGTCACTGCCCACGGTGGCCAGGGTCATGGCATTGGGCTCGGGCAACTTGCCTGCAATGGCTTCACCCAGCCATTGCTCAAATTGCTGCAAGGGCTGGGCGTGGGAGGCGTCCTCGTTCAGCTCGGCACTTTCGTAACTTTTGCGCAGCTGGGCGATGTCGTGGGGCAGGGTGGTCATGGGGGATTTGAATGAAATCGTGCTCTTGCGCCCATTCTGTGAGCGCAAACAGCTATCTATTTGGTAGCAATAGGTTTCAGTTTTTCGTGATTACCGCACAGGCGATACGCGGGCCGGAGTTGCCGGTGGGCTGGGTGGTGTAGTCGTCCGGGTCGCGGTGCACGATCAGGCCTCGGCCGGTGATGTCGGTGGGGCCGGACAGAGTAATGGTGTCGGAGCTGAAGCTGATGGAGGCGGTGCCGTTGGCATCGGCTTTCAGGCTGGGCAGGTCACCCGTGTGGTGGGC
>JAGOEY010000137.1 GCA_017997515.1 Burkholderiaceae bacterium
TTGCCGAGCGGATGGACTGGAAACTTGATCTGTACAAAAAGATCGCACCCTTCGTGGCACCGCACGCCATCGTGGCGTCCAACACCTCGGGCCTGTCGATCACCAAATTGAGTGAAGCGCTGCCCGAGGAAATCAAACCGCGCTTCTGCGGCATCCACTTCTTTAACCCACCCCGCTACATGTTCCTGGTGGAGCTGATCAACACACCTACCACCAACGCCCACATCCTCGACGACCTCGAAACTTTTGTCACCAGCGGCCTGGGTAAAGGCGTGGTGCGCGCCAAGGACACGCCCAATTTCATCGCCAACCGTGTGGGTATCGCGGGCATGCTGGCGACGATGAAAGAGGTGGAAAACTTTGGCCTGACCTACGACGTGGTGGACGACCTCACTGGCAAAAAGCTGGGCCGCGCCAGCTCGGGCACCTTCCGCACCGCCGACGTGGTGGGCCTGGACACCATGGCCCACGTCATCAAGACGCTGCAGGACAACCTGAACGAGCAGACCGACCCGTTCTACGCGAGTTTTGGCACACCACCCGTGCTCAAGACCTTGTTGGAAATGGGCAACCTGGGCCAGAAGACCCGCGCCGGTTTCTACAAAAAGGTCGGCCGCGACGTGCTGCGTTTTGACCTGGATGCCAAGGACTATGTGCCTGGCAGTGAGAAGGCCGACGAAGTCTATGGCCGCATGCTGAAGAAGCCCGCTGCCGAGCGCCTCAAGCTGCTGCGCAACAGCGAAGGCCCACAAGGCCGCTTCCTCTGGGCCATTCTGCGCAACAGCTTTCACTACGCTGCCGTGCACCTGGCCAGCATTGCCGAGACGGCACGTGACGTGGACTTTGCGATGCGCTGGGGCTTTGGGATGGCGCAAGGCCCGTTCGAGCTGTGGCAGGAAGCCGGTTGGCTCGACGTGGCGAAGATGGTTCAGGAAGACATTGACGCAGGCAAGGCCCTGAGCACCGCACCGCTGCCCGACTGGGTGTTTAACGGCCCCGTGGCCGAGGCCGGTGGTGTACACACGCCGCAGGGTTCGTGGAATCCGACCACCGGTGTGTTCCAGCCGCGCCATGTGTTGCCCGTGCACACGCGCCAGCACTTCCCCGAAACCGTGCTGGGCAGCCAGGCACAGAACTTCGCCACCGCAGGCAAGACGCTGTTTGAAGATGACGCCATCCGCCTGTGGACACTCGACGACGAGGTGCTGATCGCCAGCCTCAAGACCAAGATGCACGCCATCAGCCCCGACGTGGCCGAAGGCCTGGCGCTGGCGGTGGACATGGCCGAGAAGGACTTCCAGGGTGTGGTGATCTGGTCGGGTGACGAGCCCTTCAGCGTAGGTGCTGACCTGCAGGCCATGCTGCCCGCTTTTATGATGGTGGGTATCAGCGCAGTGGAAGACGCCGAGCAGCATCTGCAACAAACCATGCTGAAGCTGCGTTACGCCAACGTGCCGGTGGTGTCCGCCATCCGGGGCATGGCGCTGGGTGGTGGCTGCGAAATGGCCATCCACAGTGCCCGCCGTGTGGCCGCGATGGAAAGTTACATCGGCCTGGTGGAAGTGGGCGTGGGCCTGGTGCCCGGCGCGGGCGGCCTGACCTACATCGCCCGCCGTGCTGCGGAAAACTGCGCCACCTCCACCGACAAAGACCTGCTGAAGTTCCTCACCGAAGGTTTCACCGCTGCCGCCATGGCCAAGGTGGGCACCAGTGCACTGGAGTCGAAGAAGCTGGGTTACCTGCTGGACAGCGACATCGTGGTGCCCAACAAAGACGAGCTGTTGTACGTGGCACTCAACGAGGCCAAGGCCATGTTCCGTGCCGGTTACCGCCCGCCACACCGCCGTCAGTTCCCGGTGGCCGGGCGCAACGGCATCGCCACCATCAAGGGTTCGCTCGTCAACATGCGCGACGGTGGTTTTATCAGCGCCCACGACTTCCACATCGCCAGCCTGATCGCGGGCGTTGTGTGTGGCGGCGACGTGGACGCGGGCACGCTGGTCACCGAGGAATACCTGATGGCGCTGGAGCGCAAGGCCTTCTGCGCGCTGATCGAACACCCCAAGACGCAGGAACGTATTTTGGGGATGTTGAACACTGGCAAGCCTGTGCGCAACTGAACGCTGTCTTCCTCTTTCTCCTTCCCCCTCTGGGGGAAGGCAGGGATGGGGGCCACACCGAATGCAAAACCAAGCCACTCCCACTGCACAGCGGAACGCCCGTGCGCTGCGGCGCGAGATGACCGACTCCGAGCGCAAGCTCTGGACAGGCCTGCGCGCCGAGCAGTTGGGTGTGAAGTTCCGTCGGCAGCACCCGCTCGGGAACTACATCGCGGACTTCGCCTGCCTCGATCCGAAGCTCATCGTTGAACTCGACGGGTCGCAGCACCAGGCGCAAGCCCACTATGACAACAAGCGGGAAGCGTTCTTCCGCAGCCAAGGGTTCGACGTGCTGCGTTTTGCGTCGAACGAACCGTTCACCAATCTGGAAGGGGTGCTGAATGCGATTGCGCACCGTATGGCGCTGCTGAGCGCAGCAGGCCCCCATCCCAGCCTTCCCCCAGAGGGGGAAGGAGCCATACCCCAGAACACCCAGGACACCTAGGAGCCCACCATGAGCAAACAAATCCAAGACGCCTACATCGTCGCCGCGACCCGCACACCCATCGGCCGGTCGCACCGCGGGTTCTTCCGCAATACCCGGCCCGACGACCTGCTGGCCACCACGCTGCGCGCCGCGCTGGCACAGGTGCCGGGCCTCGATCCGGTGGCGATTGAAGACATCATCTGCGGCTGCGCTATCCCCGAGGGAAGCCAGGGCCTGAACGTGGCACGTATTGGTGCGGTGCTGGCGGGTCTGCCCACCAGCGTGGGGGGTATCACCGTCAACCGCTTTTGTGCATCCGGTCTGTCGGCGGTGCAGATGGCGGCCGACCGCATCCGTGTGGGCGAAGCGGAAGTCATGATCGCTGCGGGCGTTGAGAGCATGAGCATGGTGCCGATGATGGGTAACTCGCCCTCCTTGTCGCCGTCGATCTTCGAGCGTGAAGGTGACGTGGGTATTGCCTACGGCATGGGTCTGACCGCTGAGAAGGTGGCGCAGCAGTGGAAGGTCAGCCGCGACGCACAGGATGCATTTGCGCTGGCATCCCACCAGAAGGCGCTCAAGGCCCAGCAGGCCGGTGAGTTCACCGACGAGATCACGCCCATCGAAGTGACCGACCGCAGTGCCGACCTGGACAGCGGTGAACCCATCGTCAGCACCCGCACCGTGAGCCTGGACGAAGGCGCACGCCCCGACACCAGCATCGAAGGCCTGGGCAAGCTGCGCACCGTGTTCTCGGCACGGGGCTCGGTGACGGCGGGCAACAGTTCGCAAACGTCGGACGGTGCCGGTGCACTCATTCTGGCCAGCGAAAAAGCGATCAAACAATTCGGCCTGACACCCCTGGCACGTTTTGTGAGTTTCGCCAGCAAGGGTGTGCCACCGCACATCATGGGTATCGGGCCGATTGAGGCCATCCCAGCGGCGCTGCGTTACGCGGGCCTGCAGCAAAGCGATATCGACTGGTTCGAGCTGAACGAAGCTTTTGCCGCGCAGTCGCTGGCGGTCATGAACACGCTGGGGCTCGACCCGGCCAAGGTCAACCCCATGGGCGGCGCGATTGCGCTGGGCCACCCGCTGGGTGCCACCGGTGCCATCCGTTCCGCCACCGTCATCCACGCGCTGCGCCGCCACAAGCTGCGTTACGGCATGGTGACGATGTGTGTGGGCATGGGCCAGGGCGCTGCTGGGATCTTCGAGGCGGTGTAAAGCCAGCGCGGTGTGTCGCCGTCACGGAAACGACTGCCGGAACTTTTCACATCCCCGACACTTGGCCCCTATGCGAACACACTCTTTTGACACAGCCCTGCAGCTGCACGAAACGGCCCCCGGCCAGTACACCGGCCACACCAGCCCCGGCTACTGGAACATGGTGGGGCCATTCGGTGGCATCACCGCAGCCATGGCACTGCGGGCCATCCTGCAGCACCCCGACCTGCTGGGCGACCCGCTGTCGCTGACTGTCAACTACGCCGGGGCGCTGGTGGAGGGGCCGTTCACCTTGTCGGCCCGCCCGGTGCGCACCAACCGGTCCACCCAGCACTGGACGGTGGAGTTGCTGCAAACCGGTGCCGATGGCGCCCCGGTGGTCACCACCACCGCCACCGCCGTGACCGCCGCCCGGCGTGAAACCTGGAGCATGAACGACACGCCGATGCCAGTGGTGTCTGCCCCTGCCGATGTGCCGCCCATGGTGGGGGCCAGCGGTGTGGAATGGTTGAACCGCTACGAGATGCGCCCGGTGTCGGGCCACATTCCGCAGCGCTGGGACGGCAGCGGTGACCACAGCCAGACGCAGCTCTGGATGCGTGACCACCCGCCGCGCCCGCTGGACTTCTGTTCACTCGCTGCACTGGCCGATGTGTTTTACCCGCGTGTGTGGTTGCGCCGTGCCGTGCATGTGCCTGCAGGCACGGTGTCGATCACGGTGTACTTCCACGCCAGCCCACAGCATCTGGCTGCCGCAGGGGACGGCTACCTGCTGGGCCAGGCCCGTGCGCAGGAGTTTCGCAACGGCTTTTTCGACCAGACCGGGCAGCTATGGAGCACCGACGGGACCTTGCTGGCCACGACCCACCAGATCGTTTACTTCAAAGAGTGAAGGCGACCAGCCGCCTTGCGTCAGCCCCATGGCATCCGCAGCGTCTGGTTTAAATTCCAACCGTTTTATTTGAATTTGGAGATTCCCCATGAGCGACATCCTCGTCCACACCGAAGCCGGTGTCACCACCATCACGCTGAACCGCGTTGACAAAAAGAATTCCATCACCACCGCCATGTACGCCACCATGGCCGATGCGCTGGACCAGGCGCAGGCTGACGCTGCCGTGCGGGTGGTGCTGCTGCAAGGTGACGTAACGATCTTCAGCGCGGGCAACGACATTGGCGACTTTTTGAACAAACCACCTGCGGGTGAGCAGTCACCGGTCTTCCGGTTCCTGCATGGCATCGCCGCATTCCCTAAACCTATTGTGGCCGCCGTGTGTGGCCCGGCGGTTGGCATCGGCACGACGATGTTGCTGCACTGCGACCTGGTGTACGCGGGCGACAACGCAGCGTTTTCACTGCCGTTCGTGAACCTGGGCCTGTGCCCCGAAGCAGCGTCCAGCCTGCTGTTGCCGCAGATGTTTGGTTACCACCGCGCGGCCGAGGCGCTGCTGCTGGGTGAGCCCTTCATGGCTGAGGCCGCGTTGGAGATTGGCCTGGTCAACCGCATCGTGCCGCCCACCGAAGTGAATGCCATGGCGCAGACCCAGGCACGCAAACTCGCCGCCAAACCACTGACCTCGCTGGTCGAAACCAAACGCCTGATGAAAAAAGGCCAGGCGGTGCAGGTGGCGCAGCAAATGGACGAAGAGGGGGCCGTCTTTGGCCGCATGCTGCGTGAACCCGCCGCCCGCGA